>DASTHG010000412.1:0-3464 GCA_035718325.1 Gemmatimonadales bacterium
AAGAACGCGCGCTCCGACGCTAGAGTGGCCGAGGAGCTCGCGCACACGGCGGTTATTGGAGCGGTGGAGAATGTGAGAGTCAACGTAGCGTCGCTGTCAGATCCGGCAGCGGGGCGTAGCCTACTCGCAGAAGCAGAGCGGTTGGGGCAATAGTCGAAAGAAGACAGGTCATGTACTCCCAGTCGTATAGACGTGTAGTGGTTGATAGGGAATGAGGAGTCAGGGTTGCTTGTCCTGACTCCTCGTTGCTATTCACTGCTACACGTCTATACGTCTAGTAGTGTTCCATCCTGCGTTTCTCTCGCCTGCCATCTCGTCACTTGGTGAGAATCCGGGGCGGGTCTCCACCTTCCCCGATTGCGACGGTGTGCTCGAAGTGCGCCGACAATGATCCGTCGACCGTGACGACGGTCCACTTGTCCGACAGCGTGCGGATCTCGGCCCCGCCCACGTTCACCATCGGCTCGATCGCAATCGTCATCCCGGGCACGAGGCGCGCGCCGCGTTTGGGCTTCCCGAAGTTCGGCACCTGCGGCTCTTCGTGGAACGCCGAGCCGATCCCGTGCCCCACCATTTCCCGCACCACGGAGTAGCCGGCGCCTTCCGCCACCTGCTGCACGGCGTGCCCGATGTCGCCGACGTGATTGCCCGCCTTCGCCTGGGCGATCCCGGCGGCGAGCGCGTCCTTCGTGACCTGGAGCAGGCGCTGCACCTCCGGCGGCACCTCCCCCACGGGGAACGTCGCCGCGGAATCGGCGTGCAGGCCCTCCAGCTGGACGCCCACGTCCACACTGATCAGGTCGCCCTCCTTCAGAACGCGCTTCGCCGAGGGGATCCCGTGCACCACTTCGGAGTTGATCGACGTGCACAGTGTCGCGGGAAAGTCGTACAGCCCCTTGAACGAGGGACGCGCCCCCGGGTGGCTGCGGATGAATTCTTCCGCCTGCCGGTCGAGCTCCTTGGTGGAGACTCCGGGACGGGCCGAGCGCTCCATCAGCGCCAGCGTATCGGCCACGATCTTTCCGGCTGCCGCCATCGTGTCGATTTCCCGGGGGGACTTGAGGGTGATCATCGGCCCAGCACGCGCTTGATTTCCTGCGCGATCGCGTCGACCTCCCCAACCCCCGGCACGCGATGCACGATGCCCCGCTGGGCGTAATGCGCCACCAGCGGCGCGGTGTCCTGCTGATAGACGACGAGCCGCGTGCGGATCGCCTCGGGAGTGTCGTCGGTGCGTCCCTCGTGCAGGGCGCGGCCGCGCAGCCGCTCTACCAGCTCCTCTTCGGGGACGTCGAGCAGCAGCACATGGGTCAGGCGCTGGCTGCGGAGGGCCAGCGTCTTGTCGACCAGCTCTGCTTGCGCGGCGGTGCGCGGGAAGCCGTCGAAGATCGCGCCTTCCTGCGCTTCGGGCTTCGCGAGCTCGGCCTTGATGAGGTCGGCGATGACGGTGTCGGGAACGAGCTTGCCGGCGTCGTAGAAGCGCTTCGCTTCCTTGCCGAGCGGTGAGCCGTCCTTCATGGCGGCGCGGATGATGTCCCCGGTGGCGATCTTGGGGATGCCGAGCCGGCGCGCCACGATCAGGCCCTGGGTGCCTTTGCCCGACCCTGGCGCGCCAAGAAAGAGGATGAACACCGGAGAACCGGCCCTAGCGCGGCCGGCCGCGGAACTTGATTCGGCCTTCCTTCATAAAGCCGTCGTAATGCCGCAGCAACAGGTGCTGTTGCACTTGCTGCACCGTGTCGAGCGCGACGCCCACGACGATGAGCAGGGCGGTGCCGCCGAAGCCGAACGGCATGTTCAACACGTTCCCGATGATGATCGGCAGCAGCGCCACCACCGTGAGAAAGACGGCGCCGGGCAGCGTGATGCGGGACAGCACTTCGTCGATATAATCCGCCGTCGCGGCGCCGGGCTTCACGCCGGGAATGAACCCGCCCTGCTTCTTGAGCGTTTCCGCCACGTCGACGGGGTTGAAAATGATCGACGTATAGAAATAGGCGAAGAAGATGATCAGCAGAAACAACGCGCCCAGATACCACGGCGACGTCACCGAGAAATAGCCGGCGAACTGCTTCAACCAGGGGACGTTGCTGAACTGCGCCAGCGTCCCCGGCACGATGATGAGCGACTGTGCGAAGATGATCGGCATGACGCCGGACGCGTTGATCTTCAGCGGTATATAGGTCTTGCGTCCCTCGGCGATGCGCCCCCGGCCCATCACTTTGCGTGGGATCTGGATCGGAATGCGGCGCGTCGCCACCGTGACCGCGACCGTCCCCGCCACGACGAACACCATCATGAGGAGGATGAACCCCAGCACGCCGATCCGCAGCGATCCGGCCGACAGCGCCTCGAAGGTACGGATCGTTTCGGGCCAGATCCGCTCCACGATCGAGAAGAAGATCATGAGGCTCTGGCCGTTCCCCAGCCCGCGCTCGGTGATCTGCTCCGCCAGCCACATGACGAACACGCCGCCGGTGGTCAGCGTCAGCACCGTGGTCAATCGGAATCCGAATCCGGTATCGGCGACGGCACCGGGGATTTGAGTCTCGACGAACAGCGCGTAGCCATAGGCCTGGAACAGACACAGCACGACCGTGAGATACCGGGTCCACTGCGTCAGCGTTTTCCGGCCTTCCTCGTCACGCTGCATCTTCTCGATGATCGGGAACACCGGCCCGGCGAGCTGGAACACGATGCTCGCCGAGATGTAGGGCATGATGCCGAGTGCGAAAACGCTCGCCCGGCCCAGCGCCCCACCGGAGAAGAGGTCATACAGCCCGAACAGCGTCCCTTTGGACTGGTTCGCGTAATCGGCGAGGGCCTGGAGGTTCACGCCGGGGGTCGCGATGTGCGCCCCGATGCGGTACACCAGGAGGCAGAGGAGCGTGAAGAGGATCTTTTCCTTCAGCTCCGGCACCTTGAACAGATTGGGAATCTTGGGGGCGGTCATGCGCCGACTCCTTCGATGACGCCCCCTGCCGCCTCGATCTTCTGGCGCGCCGAGCCCGACACGCCGACGCCCTTGACCACGAAGCGGCGTTGCACGTCGCCCATGCCGAGCAGCTTAATCGGAGAATCGGGACGGCGCACCAGTCCCGCGCCGAACAGCGTCTCGGGCGTCACTTCGGCGCCCTCGGCGAGCAACCCGAGATGGCGCACGTTCACGACCTGCGCATCCTGCTTGAACGGATTGGTGAACCCGCGCTTCGGGATGCGGCGGATCAGGGGCATTTGACCGCCCTCGAAGCCGGGCCGGCGGCCGCCGCCCGAGCGGGCCTTCTCACCTTTGTTGCCCCGCCCCGACGTCTTACCGATGCCCGACCCCGGACCACGGCCGACGCGCAGCCGCGGCCGCGTCGAACCGGCGGGCGGCCGCAGCAGGCCCAGCGTCAACTGGACCACGGTCTCCGCCGGAGCCTTGGAGCGGGCCTTAGGCGATGCCTTGGCCCGCGGCTTCGCCT
>DASTHG010000413.1:0-3715 GCA_035718325.1 Gemmatimonadales bacterium
GTTGCCCACGCCGCCGGGCCCGCCCTCACCGGCGACGATCGGCACCTTGCCGAAGTCGACGAAGAAGCGGAAGTGCTCCTGTGCCAGTGCGGCCGCGTAGGCCACCGCGTCTTCCGGAGAAATCGTGCCGTTCGTCTCGACGCTCAGCGTGAGCCGGTCGTAGTCGGTGCGCTGGCCGACGCGCGTTTCCGCCACGGTGAAGTTGGCGCGGCGCACCGGATTGTAGATCGAGTCGATGCGCACCACGTCCACCGGCAGCGTACGGTCGACCGGGTGCTGCTCGGCTTCGACGTAGCCGCGGCCCTTGTTCACGTACAGCTCGCCGCCGACGTCGCGGTCGTCCTGCAGCGTGAACAACAGCTGGTCGGGGTTCATGACGCTCACGGCGGCGTGCGCCTCGATGTCGCGCGCGTAGACCGGACCGGCCTTGTCGCGCCGCACGTGCAGCACCGCCTCGTCGACATCGGGATCGAGCACCAGGGTCAGCTGCTTGAGACGCTGAATGATCTGATGCACGTCTTCCACGACGCCGGGAATCGTCTGGTGTTCGTGGACCACGCCGTCGAGCCGGAACGCCCACACCGCCGCGCCCCGCAGCGACGACAGCAACATGCGGCGCAGCGAATTGCCGAGGGTGTAGCCGTAACCCCGCTCCAGCGGCTGCAGGCGGAACTCGGCGGCATTGGGATTGTCTTCACGCTTGGTCATTTCGACCAGATGCGGCCGGACCAAGCCGGTCAAATCGAGAGTCGTCATCACTTGGAATAAAGCTCGACGATTAACTGTTCCTGCGCGGCGATCGGAATCGTGTCGCGCGTGGGCCGCTCGGTCATGCGTCCGACGGCCTTATCGGGGTCCACCTGCACCCAGGTCACGGGCTGCGTGCGCCCGAACTGCTCGCGCGCAACCTTGATGGGGATGAGCTCGCGGCTCTTCTCGGCGACGCGCACTTCGTCGCCCGGGCGAATCCGGTAGGACGGAACGTCCACCGTATGCCCGTTGACCTGAATATGCCGGTGGCGGACCAACTGCCGGGCCTGGCGACGTGAGGTCGCAAAACCCATTCGATACGCCATGTTGTCGAGGCGGCTCTCGAGCGCCACCAGCAACGCTTCGCCGGTGACTCCGGGCTCCTTCGACACTCGCTCGAAGATGTTGCGGAATTGCCGTTCCGACAGCCCGTAGATCCGCTTCACCTTCTGCTTTTCCCGCAGCTGCTTCGAGTACTCCGACGCCTTGCGACGCCGGCCGGTGCTCTGGCCATGCTGTCCGGGGGCGTAGGCGCGCCGTTCGATGGCGCACTTCTCCGTCAGGCACCGCGTCCCCTTGAGGAACAGCTTCGTGCCCTCGCGGCGGCACAGTTTGCAGGCGGGACCGGTATAGCGCGCCATCGCTCAGACCCGCCGTTTCTTCGGAGGCCGGCAGCCGTTGTGCGGGATCGGCGTCACGTCGCGGATCGAGCGGATCTGCAACCCTGCCGTCGCGAGCGCCTGAATCGCCGATTCGCGTCCCGAGCCGGGACCCTGCACGCGCACGTGCACCCGCTTGACGCCCAGGTTCACCGCCTCGCGCGCCGCCTGCTCCGCCGCCACGGTGGCCGCGAAGGGCGTCGACTTCTTCGATCCCTTGAAGCCCGCCTTGCCCGACGAGCCCCACGTGATCGCATTGCCCTGCATGTCGGTGATCGTGATGAGCGTATTGTTGAACGTCGCCGTGATATGGGCGACGCCCTCCGCTTCCACCACTTTCTTGGCGCGCTTCGCGCCCGGTGCTTTCCCTTGTGCCATGACCGCCGTTTACTTTTTCAGGGCTGGTTTCTTTTTGCCTGCGATCGCACGCCGCGGCCCCTTCTTGGTCCGCGCATTCGTGTGCGTGCGCTGCCCGCGGACGGGCAGGTTCTTCTTGTGTCGCGACCCGCGGTACGTGCCAATATCCATCAGACGCTTGATGTTCATCGCGACTTCGGTGCGCAGCGCGCCTTCGACCTTGTAATCGCGCTCGATCACCTGCCGCAGCCGCGCCACTTCCGCGTCGCGTAGATCACGTACGCGCGTGTCCGGACTCACGCCGGTCTCGGCGAGAATCCGCTTCGCGTTGCTCTTGCCGATGCCGTAGATGTACGGCAGAGCGTATTCGACTTTCTTTTCCCGAGGAAGATCCACACCGGCGATACGCGCCATGACGCTAGCCCTGCCGCTGTTTGTGCTTGGGACTGCGCTTGCAGATCACCCGCAACACACCGCGCCGCCGCACCACCTTGCAGTGCTCGCAGATCGGTCGCACGCTCGAACGCACCTTCACCGAGACTCCCGCAAAAAAGAGTTCTTCATCAGCCTTGAACTATAGGCCGGCCCGTAAGTCCACGCAAGGGGTGGGGTTACGCTTCAACGAGCGGTCCGCAGCTCCACCACCACCCATTGGTCGCCGCGGCGCCGCAATCCGAGAAACACCGTCTCGTGCCGCTCTTCGGTCGTCCCGGCAACGATGAAGCGCCGCTCCAGCTCGACGTAGCCCTGCCCTTCCGCCATCTCCCGCGCCACCTGCACGTCCACCGAGCGTTCCTGGGAGGTCCGCAGGTAACGACCCAGCAGCTCGCTCGCCTGGTCGCGCCCGATGGCCGAGGAGGGATCGGCCCCGGGGATCTCGAGCGTCACCCCTGGGCTCCCCGCAAGCAGCGCCGCGGGATCGTGCGCCAGCCACGCCGAGCGCGCTCGCGCCGCGGCCTGGTCCAGCCCGCCCTGCCCCGTGAGCGATCCGCCGATCATCAACAACCACACGAGCCTCAGAAGTTTCATAGCGATCCCAGGATCTGCTGGTACACCGCAGCGGGATCGGCTGCGCGGGTAATCGGCCGCCCGACGACCAGGTGCGTTGCGCCGAGGCGAACCGCCTCCGGAGGCGTGACGGTTCGAGCCTGATCGTCCCTCGGCTCGGCGGCGAGGCGCACTCCGGGCACCACGATCCACGCCTCCTGTCCGAGCGTGCCCCGCACGATGCCGATCTCCCGGCCGCCGATGACGACCCCCCGCAATCCGGCCTCCAGGGCGATCCGCGCCAGCCGCTCCCCCTCGAGCCCCATATCCGGAACGCCGCGGCCGACGATCTGCTCCAGGTCCGTGGACGAATGAGAGGTGAGCACGGTGACCCCGACGAGGGGCAGCTCGCCCGCCGCGCGGACGGCGGCCACCAGCATCTCGTGCCCTCCGAGGCAGTGCACCGTCGCCATGCCGACACCGAGCTCACGCGCCGCCCCCACTGCCCGTTCAACGGTGCTCGGAATGTCGTGCCACTTGAGATCGAGGAACACGCGCACCTGACGCGCCATGAATTCGCGCACCAGAGCCGGCCCTTCGCGCACGAACAGCGCCGAGCCGATTTTCGCCCAGCGCAACGCCGGGAGCCGGTCAGCGAGGGTGAGGGCCTCCTTGCCGCTTCCGAGATCGAATGCGACGATCAGCTCAGCCATGCGCCAGCGCTCCCGCGATGCGTTCGGGGACGCGTGGATCGGCGAGCGCCGCCGTCCCCACCGCGACCAGCACGGCGCCGGCGTGAAGGTACTCACGCGCGTCGGCCGCGGTACGGATCCCCCCAACCCCGATGACCGGCAGGTCGATGCGCTCGCGCACGCGACGCGTTGCGAGCACCCCGATGGGCAGCAGGGCCGGACCGCTCACCCCGCCGAATCCGTTCCCGAGGCGGCCGTCCAAGGTGCCCG
>DASTHG010000414.1:0-6045 GCA_035718325.1 Gemmatimonadales bacterium
CGCTGCTCTTCCATGTAGCCGGTCACCACGACCTCGGGCAGCACGGCCACCGACGCTTCCATGGTGACGTCGATCGCCGTCCGGCCGCCCAGCGTCTGGGCGACGCCGCGGTAGCCAATGGAATTGAACACCAGGATCGCATCCGAGGGCGCCGAAATCGTATACTTGCCCTGGGCGTCGGTCGTGGTGCTGGTACTCGTGCCGCGGATGCGCACGGTCACGCCCTGGAGATGCTGGCCGGTCGCCGACGACACGGTCCCGGAGACCGTGACATCCTGCGCGACAGCGATGCGGCTCAGCGTCAGGACCAACAGTGCACACATCCCCACGGCACGAAGTACGCGCTTACCTAGGAGCATGCTTTCCATAGCAACCCTCCGGTCGCGAATCATTGTGGGGGTCTTGTCATCGATTGCAGGCCTTGCTTCCCAATCAATTCCCGATACGTGATGAGATGGATATGGCGGTCTTTGAGAGCCTGGGCGAACCGCGGTGACGTGAGGCCATCGAGCTCGCCCTGGCGATTCTTGCTCATGTCGGCGAGCGGCTCGGCGGTGTTCATGTCCACCAGCGCCCCGAGCTCCGCGTCGTCGAGGCCGACGTGCGTGACGAGTACCGTCACTCCGGACTGCAGGCGATTGACGAGCGCCACCAGGCTGTCGCCCTTGCTCGCCGGGGCGGCCCGGTACTGCGGGTCGTCCGTCCGGTCGCCGAAATAGCCCATCATCCCCAGCGAGTACTCATGCGCGAGTCTCTCCACGATCTCGCGGAACTCGGGGTACTCGACCGCCGTCCCCATGTGATAGTCGACATAATCGATCTTGAGACCGGACTTCAGCGCGCGATCGATTTGCGCGCGCAGCTCCTTCTCCACCTGCCCCAGGTCGGGGTGATGGTCGTGCAACGCCTCGGAGGATTGGAAGAAGTATCCGTTCGAGTCGACGAGCGTCGGCACCGCCTCGCGCCCGACAATCGGGCCCCAGCGATAGTTGCGCCACTCGGAGTTCAATGTCAGATGAATACCGACAGACACTTCGGGATGCTGCTTCAAGATCCCGACGATCTCCTGATACCACGGCGTCGGGAACATCACGGAGATCGACAGCGGCAACCCGGTTTGGATCAAACGCGCGAGCGCCATATTGACGCTGTGACTCATCCCGGCGTCGTCACTGCGGATGATCAACGTTGCGGCGGATGGTGGGGATGTCTGCGCGTGAACGGATGGAGAAAAACTCAAAACAGACAAAACGAATAGGATGGTGGTGCGTAGCACACCACCAGCGAGCGCGGCATGGAGGTGACGGCCTCGTGCCATACGCCTGCCCCCTACCTGGAGAACTGCCGTCCGACCGAATTGATAAGCGAGGTAAGGAAATACGCGTCGGATTCGGACTCCGCAAGAGTCGAATCCGGCTTAGGGCGTCCCCAGAGGCCGGCTCCGCCCGACATGCCGGGTGTTGTACTGCTCGATGTAGCGCCGGTGCACCGGGTCGACCGGGTAGGCTTCATTCGGACCGTAGGGGTAGCGCGACATGGCATGGAATGGCAGCGGGCCCACAGTCCCCCCGGCGGCGGTATTGCGGTCCGAGTCCTTGAGCCAGGCGTCGGTATACAGCACGAAATCCCGCGTCCAGCCAGGCGGCGGTGGGGCCAGGCCGCCCGCCTCGAACTGCAACGTGATTTCGTCCCCAGGAGCGGTCACCGCGTAGCGGTCGTCGGCTTCATGAAGGAGCGGCAACACATCCCCATACCGGGTGAAATCCCCCACGATCGGCTCCCACGGCGACTCCCGTGTCACCTTCGCATAGTCGGGCCACTGCGGACCGTAGCGTCCGCCCTTGCGGTACTGGGTCGAAAAGCCGCGGTAATGCAGGTCGGCGGCGACAGGATCCAGGGTGGTGACCTTGGTAGAGGTCACCGGGCCCCGCGCCGCCACGAACGCCTGGTCCCAGTAGATCTCCATATTCGTCTGGATACGCACGCGCCGGTCGGCGCTCAGGAATTTGCCGGTGAGGTTCACGACCACCGTCTTGCTCTTCCCGGACGGGAAGCTGACGTCGGCCACTCGCCGCCACCGGCCCGCGCGATCCTTCACCTCGAGATAGGGAAAGACGACCTGCGGCCCGGCACCGTGCGAATAGGCGAGCGCCAGATTGATGCTCGCATCGGTGGGGAAAATCCAACCGGTGAGGAAGAGGTACACACTGTCCATGCGGCTCAGGTCCCCGAAGTCGAGGACGAGATCGTGCGGTGTGGCGATCCCCTGGTAGCGGGTCGGCTCGAGCGGCGCGACGTAGCGATCATCACGCGCCAAGAGCTCAGGCCTCCAATCGTGTCCATGCTCGTCGGTCGCCGTGACCGGCAACCGGGGGTGCGCCACTGGATACAGCTCGAGCGTGGCCGGTGCCGGCCCGGGCGGCACGAAACCCTCGTCGAGATAGATGTCCTGCGAATCGGGGTGATCGACGACCAACAACCTCGCGTCGTCCAGGTATCCCGTCTCCCATAGCTCTTCGGTGATCTGCAGGACGTAGCGTCCGTCTTTCGGCGCCAGCGCTCGGCCAGGGATGCGCAGGAATTCGCGCGAGGCGTAGGGTGGCGCCGCGGCGATGCCGCGCCCTCCCGCCATGATGCCGAGCGGCATGCCCAACGCACTGCGCCACATCACATCGGTTACGAAACTGAACTGGTGACCGTCCCACGCGTACAGGTAGGGACATGACCCCTTGAGGATCTGCTGCTCCAGGACGTCTTCGTCGGTTCCGGGATAGTAGACCGTCTGGGACACGCCGTTGGGCCAGTGCACTCGCAGGACGTCGGCCTTGAGGCGCTGGCCCAAACCGAAGTGGGTCACCCGACCCGTGACGACCCGGGTCTGATACAGCGGTCCCGCCCGCAACTCGAGCGTCGAGCCGATGCCGAAGTCGTTGTTCTTGCCGCTGCCGGTGCGCAGCGCGGCGAGCTGCACCTGCACGTACTGGTTCGCGTTGCCGCCGTCGTTGAGCAGCAGGTGCGGACGGCCATCCGCTCCGAGGACAAGAAGGTCCAGGTCGCCGTCGTGATCCCAGTCCACCGCCGCCACCTTGCGCGCATCCCCCAGATCCTTGGGGAGACTCGCCGAACGATCCGCGAAGCGGCCGCTGCCGTCGTTGTGAAACAACATGACGCGTCTGCCGACAACGGCGAGATCGAGATAACCGTCATTATCGAAGTCGAAGAACGTGGCGCCGGCCGTCGGCACACCCCGAAGTGCAAGCAGTGACGAACCGGCACGGGCGTCGACCGCAAACGTGCCGTCGCCCTTGTTGTGGTACAGCACCGGCGCGGCGCCGTCCTGCGACGTCACCAGGATGTCCAGGGCCCCATCGTTGTCGTAGTCGCCCACGGCGATCGCACCGGCGTGGGCCGGACCTGCTGCTCCGAGCCCGCTCGCGACCGTCGCATCGGTGAAGTGACCCTGCCCCGCGTTGTGCAACAGCCGGACATCGCCGTCCTGACCCAGCAGCAGGAGGTCGGTGTGGCCGTCGTCGTCGAAATCACCGAACGCGACGTCTCGGCTTCCGCTCTGTCCTCTCCCGCTGTCGACATCCACCGTCATGTCTTGGAAGGGGCCATCGAGCGTGTTGCGATAGGCGCGGTCTCCCCCAGGCGATGCCAGAAACAGATCGAGATCGCCATCATGATCGAGATCGAGCCACAGCGCGGTCGCTGCCCGGGGCGCGCTGCCGAGCCCCGCGTGCGGAGCGGTGTTCGTGAACGTCGAGTCGCTCACGTTGCGGAACAGGACGCCACCGTTCGTCGTCGAGACAAAGAGATCGAGCCGGCCATCGTTGTCGTAGTCCCCGAACGCCGCGGCAACAGGCCGGTCCCCACTGGGGAGACTGATACCTGCCGCAGTGGTGACATCGACCGAACGGCCCAGCTCGTTGCGGAACAGGTGCCCGCCGACGAAGAGGTCTTCGCTGCCGTTGCCGTCGTAGTCGCCGACAGCGAATACCTGCTCCCCGCTGTCGGCCAGCGCGGGAACGACATCCAGCCCTGCCGCGGCGGTCACGTCGGCGAACCGGACCGCGGCGGCCACCGCCTTCGTTCCGACGGTCGGCGAGCCCATGTTGGGACTGAACGTCAGGATCGGGTAGCCGGCGAGCACGCCATTGGCACTACGCAGATGCTCGAGGGCCGCCTGATACGCCGCCGTCGTCTCCATGAGACGGTGGAACGACTTTGCGGGCCCGGCAGCCTGGCTGGCGTGCCCGGCGCGCGCCAGCGAAAGCGCTTGCTGGAAATACCGTGTCGTCTCGCGCGGCAGCTCCGGGAGCTGCCGCTGCAGCCCCTCGAGCAGGGCGGCCGCCGAATCGGCGACACCCTGGGCGAGCAGCACATCGATCAGCTCGAGGCGTGCGGCGATGTTGGCGGGCGTGCGATTCACGATTCTGCCGAGGTAGATCGCGGCGGAGTCCGGGGAGAGCTGGGCCACCGCATACAGCGCCCGCTGGTCGGTAGGGCTGCGCCGCAGCACGCGGTCGATTTCCGTGCGCGCGTCGGCGGGGCGCTGGGTCAGCCGGTAGACGGTGGCGAGCATGAGGGCGATGTCGTCGCTCGCGGTATCGAGCCCGGCGGCCTTGCGGACCTCGCGCTCAGCGTCCTGGTAGCGCCCCTGCCGCAAGTACACCAATCCAAGATTCGCGTAGCCCAAGGCCTGCCCGGGCTCCATGTCGATGACTTTCTGAAACGCCGACTCGGCCCGCGCGAGCTGGCCATCCCGCAGGTAGGCAAGGCCCAGGGTCCGCGCGGTGATGATCGAGTCGCTCGGCCCCGGTGCGGGTTCGCGGCTGCGGCAGCCGGCGAACAGCAGCATCCCGATCGCGGCCAAGCGCTCCATGTGTGTCATCTCGTACCCGTTCCGTGGTTGGCGGAGAGCCGGGAACTTCGTCCATCCGGCGTGCGGTCACAAGTCTGAAAATGCGATGAGCGTTTCTTCAGGGCGATTTCAACGGTTCTTCACTGGACTTGGACGAGCGGCGAGAGCTACAATCACGCACCGTGAATCGCAGCGACGTACAACCGAAAATATCGGCGTGGCAGGAGCGACTGCTGCTGTGCGTCTCGGGCTTGCTGGTGTTCGAGACGCTCACCGGTCTCTCCATGTATCTCCTGCCGTTCAGCGTACCGAACCAGGTGGCGGTGTTGCTACACACGCTGATCGGTCTGGTTTTCGTGGTGCCTTACGCCTGGTATCAGTTCCGCCATTGGCGCCTGTACCGCGAACGTCAGATGACGCACATCAAGCTCACGGGATACTTCTCGATGGTCGCCGCCATCGCACTGGCCGTGTCGGGCGTGGTGCTCTCGGTGCAGGCGCTGGTGGCGAGCAAAATCAGCCGCGGCTGGGATCTCGTGCACGTCGTCGCGACCTTCGCGCTGATCGCGTCGGTGCTCCCCCACGTTCTGATGCTCGTCTACTACGCCCTGCGAGGTCGCGCGGAGGGAGCCCGCGAGCTGCGACTGGCGCAGCGCCGGCTCGGGATGCGGACGCTGTACATGACCGTAACGCTCGGTGCGCTCGTGGCTCTGGGTGCGGTCGCCTACCGGCCGACCCGCCTCGTGAATCGCCTGCCGGACGACTACAGTTTCCTCTACGGCCCGAACCGCCCGTTTGCGCCGAGCCTCGCCAGTACGGCAAGCGGGGGGGCGTATGATGCGCGCTCGCTCGCCGGGTCGGCGGGCTGTGGGACGGGGGGATGTCACGAGCGCATCTATCACGAGTGGGAAGTCAGCGCGCACCGCTATTCGGCGATGGACGCGGGGTTCCAGAAGGTGCAGTCCGTGATGGGCGAGCAAAACGGGCCCGAGTCCACGCGCTACTGCGGTGGTTGCCACGATCCGATATCGCTCTTCTCCGGGACCAAGAACATCTTCGTCGAGAACCTCACGGGCCTCCATGGCTATAAGGAGGGCGTCTCCTGCCTGGCGTGCCACGCGATTCAGAAGACGGATATTCAGGGCAATGCGAACTACACCGTGAGGCAGCCTCGGGAATAC
>DASTHG010000415.1:0-8588 GCA_035718325.1 Gemmatimonadales bacterium
TTGGTCCAGTTCGACATCCTGCCGTTCGGTGCGGTGCGCTATCCAGAGTACGGCCCGGGAACCGTGGCTGGCGTCGCGGCGACCCACCTCATCGGACGTCCCGACGCCTGGGGGATCGGTGCCGGGGTCGGGCTCGTGATGGGCGTGTTCGCCGGGGCGTCGTTGCACTGGCTGCGCGCCGCGAATGCGCGCGCGGTGCGCCGCGCCGCGCCCGCGCTCGAAGCGGGTGATGTGCGGGCGCTGGCGCGCGTCCACCTGGGTGGCCTCGGCCGCGATGTGCGTCGCGCCGCCGGGGTCACGGCGCTGGGTCTCGTAACGGCCTGGCTCGTCTCGCGCGACGCGGCCGCGTTGCCACCGCACGTGCTGGTCGCGACGTCCGCGGCGGCCGCCGGGGCGGCTCTCGCCGCAGGGGTGGCGGGGCTGTTCCGGCTCATCGGCTCGGGACCAAACCTGCGCTGGCTCGCCGCGGGACTCGCGGCAGGAACGGCGGTGCTATGGATCGCGTGAAGCCGCGGTTCGGCGCCGCGCTGCTGCGCCTGTTCGTGGTACAAGGGTCGTGGAACTACGACCGGCTGATCGGCGTCGGCGTGGGCATCGCGGAGGAGCCGCTGTTGCGCGAGCTGCGCGGCGGCCCTGACAACGGCGCCGCCTACCGCGCCGCGGTGGCGCGTGGCGCGCGCTTCTTCAATTCGCATCCCTATCTCGCGGGGCTGGCCGTCGGTGCGGCGGCGCGCGCCGAAATCGACGGCGCGCCGCCGGAGCAAATCGAGCGGCTGCGCGCCGCGCTGTGCGGGCCGCTCGGCGCGCTGGGGGACCGCCTCGTGTGGACGGGGTGGCTGCCGCTGCTCTCGGCAGCGACGCTCGCCGCGCTGGCGCTCGGCGCGGGGTGGTGGGGCGTCCTCGCTTTCCTGGTGATTTACAACCTGGGGCACGTGGCGTTGCGTTGGTGGGCGCTCGTGGCGGGCTGGGCCGCAGGGACCCAGGTGGTGAGCGCGCTGCGCCATCCGGTATTGCAGCGCGGACTCGGGGCGGTGGTGCCCGCGGTCGCGCTGGTGTTCGGGTTCGCGCTGCCGCTCGTGGTACGCATGCTGGTGCAGCCGTTCCGGCTTCCGGGCGGCATTGCCTGCGGCGTCGTGGCGGCCGTCGGTCTCGCCCTGCTGCGGTGGCAGCCGGGGCGCATCGCGTCGCTGTGGTTGGGGCTCGGAGCGGTGCTCGTGGCGGCCGCGGGAGGATGGCTATGGCGCTGATCGAGCGTGAAGCGCGGATCGTCAACCCGCTTGGCATGCATGCCCGGCCGGCGGCCGAGTTCGTGAAAACGGCGAGCAAGTTCAAAAGTGCCGTGTTCGTCTCCAAGGACGGGTTGAGCGTCAACGGCAAGAGCATCATGGGCGTGATGATGCTCGCGGCGGAGCGGGGCTCGTCGATGATGATCAAGGCCGAAGGGGAGGACGCCGAGCTGGCGATGGACGCGCTGCTGGCGCTCGTGGCCGCGGGCTTCAACGAGATGAATCTCACCGACTACGAGACCGAGGCCGAGGAGGAAACCGAGGCGTGAAGGACCGCTTGATGCGCGGGATCGGCGTATCGCCCGGCATGGCGATCGGGGCGGCGGTCGTGGTGCAGTCGCAGCTCCCCGACGTCCCGCACCGCGTCGTACCGCGCTCGCAGGTCGAGCGCGAAGTGCGGCGGCTGCGCGCTGCCGTGAAGGACGTGCAGCGCCACATCGCCGATCTCCGGACCCGCACGGAGGAGCGGATCGGCCCTGACGAAGCGCGCATTTTCGACGCACAGATGCTGATGCTCGAGGACAAGGATTTCCTCGGGGCGGTCGAGGACCTGATCCGGGAGAACCACCTCACCGCCGAGAAGGCGTTCGAGTTCAAGGCGCTGGAGCAGCGCGATGCCTGGACCTCGATCGGCAACGCGCGCCTCAAGGATCGCATCGCCGATCTGAACGGCGTGATGGTGCGGGTCGTGCGCCACCTCATGCACCTCGGCAACGACGAGCTGGAGGGGTTCCCGCAGGGATCCATCGTAGTGGCGCGCGAGCTGGGTCCTGGGCTCACGGTGCAGCTCGACCGCGCGCAGGTGGTGGGCATCGTGAGTGAGGAGGGGACGCGCACCTCGCACGCCGCGATCCTGGCGCACTCGATGGGCATGCCCGCGGTCATGGGGCTCGCCGGCGCGCTGGGCCGGATCCACCCGGGGACGATGCTGTTGCTCGACGGCGGCCGCGGCACCGTGCTGCTCGACCCGACGCAGGCGGAAATCGTCGAGGCCAACCAGCGCGAAGTGCGGGACCACGCGCGGGTCGTCGAGCTCGAGCGCGGCGTGTCGCTGCCGGCGGTCACGACCGACGGGCAGCGTATCGCGCTGCGCGGTAATGTCGATCTTCCCGAAGAGATCGAATCGGCGCGCGCCCACGGCGCGGAGGGCGTCGGGCTCTTGCGCACGGAGTTCTTCGTCACCGGGCACACGACGCTGCCGACCGAGGACGAGCAGACGCGCTACTTCACGAAAGTGGCGAAGGCGTTTCCCAACCAACCCGTCGTGATCCGGACCTTCGACCTGGGCGGTGACAAGTTCCCCGCGGCGTTCCAGGCGCCGACCGAGCCGAACCCGTTTCTCGGCTGGCGCGCCATCCGGGTGTGCCTCGACCAGCCGGAGTTGTTCCGGGCGCAGATCCGCGCGATCCTGCGCGCCGCGGTCGACTCCGACGTGCACCTCATGATACCGCTCGTGACGCGGGTCTCCGAGATCGAGCGCACGCGCGCGCTGGTGGCGGAGGAGGCGGCCAATCTGCAGAAGGAAGGAGTCGCCGCGAAAGCGTCGGTGCCGGTGGGGGTCATGGTGGAGACGCCCGCGGCCGCGGTGCTGGCGGACCGCGTCGTGGCGGCGAGCGACTTCCTGTCGGTCGGCACGAACGATCTGACCCAGTACACGCTCGTCGTGGATCGGGGCAACGCGCGCCTCGCCGACCGTTTCACGCCGCACGACCCGGCGGTGCTGCGGCTGCTCAAGCAGGTGGCGGACGCCGCCTGCGCCGCGAAGAAGCCGGCGAGCGTGTGCGGCGAAATGGCGTCGGATCCGTTGTCGGCGTTTCTGCTGATCGGTCTCGGATATGAAACCCTGTCGGTCGCGCCGCCGTCGCTGCCGCGCATCCGCTGGCTCGTGCGTCAGGTGAGCCGCGAGACGGCGCGCGCCGCCGCCCACGCGGCGCTCGACGCGCGCACGGATGCCGACGTGTTGGAGGTGCTGCGCAGCGGCGTCGCAGCCTGCGGCATCGATCCAGCCATCCTCTGACGTCGCATTCAGCGAGCGCCTGTTGCCCGCCTGTAGGCGGCGGGCTAGTTTGGACCGTTGAAGCCCTTTCCCCTTCCCAAGGCCCTCATGCCCTCCACACGGCACGTCTTTACATCGGAATCGGTCACTGAAGGGCATCCCGACAAGATCGCCGATCAGATCTCGGATGCCGTGCTCGACGCCATTCTCACGAACGACGCCGACGCACGGGTGGCCTGCGAAGTCCTCGTGACGACGGGGATGGCCGTCGTCGCGGGTGAGATCACCACCAACTGCTACGTCCACATCCCCGACATCGTGCGCGGCACGATTCAGTCGATCGGGTATACCGACGCCAACTTCGGCTTCGACGCGCAGACCTGCGCGGTGCTGACCACGATCGACAAACAGTCGTCCGACATCGCCCTGGGCGTCGACAAGGGCGGGGCCGGCGACCAGGGGATGATGTTCGGCTACGCCTCCGATGAGACGCCCGAGCTGATGCCGCTCCCGATCGTGCTGGCCCACCGGCTCGCCGAGGAGCTGGCGGCCGTGCGCAAGCGCGGCGATCTGCCGTGGCTCAGGCCCGACGGGAAGACGCAGGTGAGTGTGGTGTACGACGGCGACCGGCCGGTCGCCGTCAGCAAGGTCCTGGTCTCCACGCAACACTCCGACAAGGTCGACTACGCCGACCTGCGCGGCGGCGTGATCGAGCGCGTGGTGCGGCCCGTGCTGAGCCGCTCGGGCTTCGAGATCTCCGACAGCGACGTGCTGGTCAATCCGACGGGACGGTTCGTCGTGGGCGGACCGCAGGGCGACGCCGGCCTCACCGGTCGCAAGATCATCGTCGATTCCTACGGAGGTATGGCGCGCCACGGCGGCGGTGCCTTCAGCGGCAAGGATCCATCGAAGGTCGATCGCTCCGGCGCGTACGCGATGCGCTGGGTGGCGAAGAACATCGTGGCCGCGGGGCTGGCGCGGCGCTGCGAGTGCCAGGTGGCCTACGCCATCGGCGTGGTCGAGCCCGTGTCAGTGATGGTCGAGACATTCGGCACCGGAACCGTTCCGCCCGAGGCGCTGGAAGAGGCGGTGCGGGAAGTGTTCGATCTGACCCCCAAGGGCATCAACACGGCGCTGCGGCTGCGCGCCCCGATCTACCGGCCCACCGCGACCTACGGTCATTTCGGCCGCACGCCGCAGGTGGGGCGTGCCGGTGGGAAGGACGTCGAGCTGTTCACCTGGGAGCAGGCGAATCGCGTGGAGGATTTGCGACTCGCCGTGCAACGCTCCAAACACTATGGAACCGCAAAGGCGAAGGCATGACCGCAACCGCGCACGGCACTCCGGCTGACGTCAAAGATCTCGCCCTCGCGCCGGAAGGGCGCCGCCGCACCGAATGGGCAGAGCGGTCGATGCCGGTGCTGCGCCAGATCCGCGAGCGCTTCGCGCGGGAGCAGCCGCTCGCAGGGCGGCGGTTGTCGGCCTGCCTGCACGTGACGACGGAGACCGCGAATCTCGCCGTCACCCTCAAAGCCGGCGGGGCGGACGTCGCCTTGTGCGGGTCGAATCCCTTGTCGACGCAGGACGACGTGGCGGCGCACCTCGTCGCCGACCACGGCATCAAGGTGTTCGCCATCAAGGGCGAGGACCACGCGACCTATTACGACCACATTCGCGCAGCGCTGGCGCACCGGCCCGACGTGACGATGGACGACGGCGCGGATCTCGTCAGCGCGCTGCACATGGTGGCGCTGAACCGCCTCGACGACCTGCCGCCGCCGGTGCGGCGCTGGGTGGAGACGCTGGCCACCGCCGACCGCGCGGCGCTGGTGCGTGGTGTCGTCGGCTCGACGGAAGAAACGACGACGGGCGTGATCCGGCTCAAGGCGATGGCGAAGGACAAGGTGCTGCAATTCCCGGTGATCGCGGTGAACGATTCGGAGACCAAGCACCTGTTCGACAACCGCTACGGCACGGGGCAGTCGACGCTCGACGGCATCCTGCGGGCGACGAATCTCTTGATCGCCGGGAGCACGGTGGTGGTGGCGGGGTACGGGTGGTGTGGCCGCGGGTTCGCGCAGCGGGCGCGCGGAGCTGGGGCCACGGTCCTGGTGACGGAGATCGATCCGCTCAAGGCGCTGGAAGCGCAGATGGACGGCTTCCGCGTGGTCCCGATGCAGGAAGCGGCGGCGGTCGGCGACATCTTCGTCACGTTGACCGGCAACACCCACGTCGTGCGGCTCGAGCACATGCGCCGCATGAAGGACGGTGCGGTGATCGCGAATTCGGGGCACTTCAACGTCGAGCTGGACCTCGTGGGACTGGCGAAGGAAGCCCAAGGCCCCACCCGCGTGCGCGAATTCGTCGAGGAATGGCGGCTCGGCGGCAAGCGGATCTTCGTGCTGGCCGAAGGGCGGCTCGTGAACCTGGCGGCGGCGGAAGGCCATCCGGCGAGCGTGATGGACATGTCGTTCGCCAACCAGGCGCTCGCCGCGGAGTATGTCGTGCGCCATGCGGCGTCGCTCGGCAAGGACGTGCACCGCATTCCGGTGGAGCTCGATCAGGACATCGCCCGGCTCAAGCTGTCGGCGATGGGCGTGGGGATCGATACACTGACCCCCGAGCAGCAGCGCTACCTCGCCTCCTGGGATCAGGGGACCTGAGGCAACGCTCGTGATCGAAGTCCGCGTTGCCCACCTCGGCCTCGACAAGACCACCAATACCCCGGTCGTGATCCTGCAGGAGCAGAACGGCGAGCGGGTGTTGCCGATCTGGATTGGGCCGGCGGAGGCGAGCGCGATCGCGATGGAGCTGGCGGGCATGAAGTTCGCCCGTCCGCTGACGCACGACCTTCTGAAGCAGGTGATCGTGGGACTGGGCGCCGACCTGCGCAAGGTGATCATCACGAAGGTGCAGGACAACACGTACTACGCCGAGCTGCACATCTATCGGGGCGACGCGATCGTGAACATCGACGCGCGTCCGTCGGACTCGATCGCGGTGGCGCTGCGCCTCAAGGCGCCGATCTTCACGAGCGACGAGCTGCTGGAGCACACCTCCGTGGATACCTCCGAGCTGTCGACCGACACGACCACCCCGCCGCTCGACGCCGACTGGCTGAAGAACCACCTCCAGAATCTCGATCCTGAGGATTTCGGGAAGTTCACGCCGTAGCGGCACGCTCGGCGTGCTCGCGGCGCTGGTGGCCGCCTTCACGGGCAGCCTCGCGGCGCAAAGTGCGACCGTCGCCGGACGGGTCGTGCTGGGCTCGGCCGGCCGTCCCGTGGCGGGCCGTTTCGTGGTGTTGCACCGCATCACGATGGGCGACGGTGGGCCGGTGGACTCGGTGCGCACCGATGCCTTGGGGCGCTGGCGCATCCGCGTCGCCGAGGTCGACAGTACCGCCGTCTACGTCGTGAGCGCCGAGCATGACAGCCTGGCGTATTTCTCGCTGCCGCTGCACCTCACCATCGGACAGACGACGACGGCCGACCCGCTCGTCGTGTGGGACACGAGCTCCACCGGGCCGCCGATCCTGTTGCGGCGGCGGTTGCTCACCGTCGCGCGCCCCAAGGCCGACGGTTCGCGCGAAGTCCTCGAGATCCTGGAGCTCGAAAACCCCAGCCGGACGACCCGGGTGTCGAACGATACGGTGCACCCCACCTGGAGCGGTGCCATCCCGGCGCAGGCGCTCGAGTTCGCGCTGCAGGCGAGCGATTTCTCGAACGACGTGGTCTCGCAGCACGCCGGACGCGTGAAGCTCTTCGGCCCGCTGCAGCCGCAGGGCCGGCGGCAGCTGTCCTATCGGTATGTGCTGGGCGGCGCGGTGCGCTCGCTGGTGCTGCCGATCGATCAGCCGACGGATGAGCTCGACCTGCTGTTCGAGGATTCGACGACGGCGGTTACAGCGCCCGGACTGGTGCGGCTCGGCGTCGAGACGATCGAGCAGCGCCGTTTCGCACGCTATCGCGCCGACTCGCTCGCCGCCGGCGCCCCGGTGCGCATCGCGTTTGCGGCCACGCGACTGCGGATCGATGCGTTACTGCTGCCGATCGTGGGACTCGTTGTGTTGGCGATGGGGGCGGGGCTGTGGATCGCGTTGAAGCGGCAATAAGACGCTATCAGCATCGGCTATCGGCTATCGGCTAACAGCCAAGCCGATTGCTCTGATACCTAATAGCTGATAGCTGATAGCTGATAGCTGATAGCCGATAGCCGACAGCTTGCAGACCAGTCCTCCACTTGTTACAGTAGCCAGTACAACGCGAACGGGGATCATGGAAGCCGGTGCGAGTCCGGCGCGGCCCCGCCACTGTAACGGGCACCACGGCGCAGCGAGAGCGTAGCGCCGCTGAAGACACGGTCGGATGCCACTGGGAAACCGGGAAGGCACTGACCAGCGCCCGAAGCCAGGAGACCTCGCCGTTCGCGCCACCTTGCAGTCCCTCGCGGGAGGGATGGTGGCGTCGCAGCGCACTGAGGCGCTGTTCCGCTCGCCCATCTCCGATCCGACGGGGGTGGGCATTTTGCAATGGGCCGCTGGGCACATCGCACCCATCGCGCGGGCCGGCTCGTCGCCCTGCTGGGCGTCGCCTGTCACGGCGCCGCGCGGCAGCCGGCCGCCGGTCCCCTGGCACTCACCGACGACGCCGGGCGCCAGGTCCGGCTCGCCGGGCCTGCCCACCGCGTCGTGTCGCTCGCCCCCTCCATCACCGAATTGCTGTTCGCCATGGGCGCGGGCGATCAGGTCGTGGGCCGCACGATCTACGACCAGTATCCGTCCGCTGCGCTGCGCGTCCCCGCCGTGGGGGATGGACTCAATCCCAGCGTCGAGGTGATCCTGTCGCGCCACCCCGATCTCGTGCTGCTGTATCGCTCGGCGCACACCGCAGCGGCCGCCCAGCAGCTCGAGCGCCTCGGCATTCCGACCCTCGTGGTGCGGCACGACGGACTCGCGGATATCGCACGCACGGCGCGGCTTTTGGGGCGGGCGGTCGGAAGGGATTCGGCCGGTGCGGCAGTCGGGCGGTCGATGGACTCGCTGCTGGCCGGCTCGCTCCCCCCTGTGCAAACCAGGATCGCCTTCGTCGTCTGGGACTCTCCGCCGATCGTCATCGGCGGAGGGAGCTTCCTCGACGAGCTGGCGCGGCGGGCGGGCGCCGACAACGTGTTTCACGATATCGCGACGCCCTCGGCGACGGTGTCGATCGAGACGATCGTGGCGCGCGATCCCGATTGGATCGCCGTGGTGCGCGACAGCGCGGGCGATGCGCCGCCCGCATGGTCGCGCCGCCCCGAATGGCGCG
>DASTHG010000416.1:0-4652 GCA_035718325.1 Gemmatimonadales bacterium
CTTGACCGTCCGCTGCACGTCGTCGCGCAGCGCGCCGAGCCGTCCGCGCAGCTCGCGGTCGCTGTTGGCGATGTCGTCGTGGCCGCTCGCGATGTCGCGCGTGCGCGCGATCAGGTCGGCGTGCTGCGCCTGCAGCTCGACGACCCGGGCGCCGACGTCGCTCAGGGTGCGGGCGTGCGTCTGATGCTGGGCGATCTTGTCATCAATGTCACGCAACACGCCGCTCAGCTGGTCCGCCTGCCCCAGCGCCCGATCCACGACTTCGCGTTGCTCCTCGAGCGCCGCGACCTTCTGGGTGACGTAGTCCGCCAGCGCCTTCAGGGTGCTGATCTGATGCCGCGTTTCGGCGGCGTCCGCCGCCGCCTGGGTGAGATGCGTGAACGCCTGGTCGAATCCCGAGAGCCGCGTCTGCGACGACGCGACACTCGTCTGGAGCTGGTGCTGGCGCTCCTCGAGCGTCTGCAGGCGGGACGCCGCCGCTTCGCCGGCCTTGGACAGCTCGTCGTGGCGCTGCCGCGTCCGCTCGAACCCCTGCGTCAGGTCCCGCAGCTGTCCCGTGAGGCTGTCGGCTTCGCTGCGCAGCGGCTTGAACCCCTTGCTCAGCTCGATCAGCTCCGCAACGTCGGTCTTCAGCGCGAACGCCGCATCGATCGCTCCCCGCAACTGCTCGATTTCGCCATGGATCGCTTTGGCGTCGTCGGCCATCTGCTCGAGCTTCTTTTCGGTGTGGCGCTGGGTGCGCGAGACGGTCTCGGTCTCCTGATCGAGCGTCGCCAGCACCGGCACGAGACGCTCCAGCGCCTTGATCCGCGTCTGCAGCTCCTGCACCACTTTCTGGGCCTCGGCCACCGGCTGCTGGATCTGGGCCAGCTGCTGGGCAGCGTCCTGTGCCTTGACGGTGGCGGCTTCGAGGTTGGCCCGCTCGTGACGCAATTGGGTCAGCACGGCTCGGAGCTCGGCGGGGAGCTCTTCCATTTTCACGTCATGCCCTAGCAAGTTCTTGAGCGAGACCATGATCATCCTCGTTGAGGACTGGCGCTGCGCGGGGAAGCGACGGGGGCCTCAGGAAGCAAACCGCATACCGGACAGCGGGCGGTTCGCTACCGACGGTGGGGCCTCGCGTTACGAGTCGCGTGGGAAAAAACCGACCCCTGCAGATCGCCGTCTCCCGCGCAAAGCCTTGCAGAATACGGCGTGTGAGCGGCATCACGAGGCTCCCGGTCGCATGTCGAGACACCTGTGACCCGGCTGTCCAAGTCGCGTTTCGTGGCCGGAATGCAATGTCACAAGCTGTTGTGGTGGCGGGTGCACGAGCCGGGCGCCGTCGAACTGCAGCCCGACAAGGTGTTGCAGGACCGGTTCGACCAGGGGCGCCAGGTCGAGAGCATCGCGCGCGGCCGCTTTCCGGACGGCGTCCTGATCGATCTCCCGCACGATGCCGTCGAGCGCCGCTTGCGAGAGACCCGGGACGCCTTGGCGAGCGGCGCCTCCACGATTTTCGAGGCGGGATTCCTCGCCGAGGACACCTTTGTCGCGGCCGATGTGCTGCAACGGGAGGCGAACGGCTTTCGGCTCATCGAGGTGAAGTCCTCGTCCACGGTCAAGGACGACCACATCTCCGACGCTGCCGTGCAGGTCCACGTCCTGCGCAAGAGCGGCGTCGATGTGCGTCACGCCGAAATCCTGCATCTCAACAAGGAATTCCGCTTTCCCGACCAGGGCGATCTGTTCGTGCGCGCGAATGTGACGGAGCGCGTGGAGGCGGCCCTGCCGGGCGTCCCCGCGGAGATCACCGCCCAGCTCGCGATGCTCGCGGGGCCCCTTCCCGACGTACCCATCGGCGCGCAGTGCTTCGAGCCGCGGGAGTGCCCCTTCATGGCGCGCTGCTGGCCCGATCGCCCGGACCACATCATGCGGCTCTATAACGTCGGCCCGAAGCGCGGGTGCGAGTACATGACGGTCGGGGTCCACTCGATCGCGGACATCCCGCCAAGCCAGAAGCTGCCGCCGGCCGCTCAGCGGCAGGTCCAGGCGCTGCAGCAGCAACGGCTGATCGTGGAGCCGGGGCTGGCGCGCGCGCTCACACCGTTCTCGGGCAAGCTGGGATTCCTCGACTTCGAAACGATCTCCCGGGCGGTGCCGGTGTGGCCGGGAATGGCGCCGTGGGAGCAGGCCGCGGCGCAATTCAGCTACCACGAAGCACGCGAGGGGGGTGGCTACTCCCACGTCGGCTATCTCGCCGAGGGTCCGCACGATGCCCGGCCGGGGCTGGCGCGCGCCATGCTCGAAGCGACGGCGGGCGCCGAGCGAATCGTGATGTACACGCCGTTCGAGCGCACCCGGATCCGCTCGTTACAACAATCGGTCCCCGAGCTGGCCGCGGACCTCAAGCGGCTCGAGGCAAAGCTCATCGACCTGCATCCGGTGATCCGCGACTACGTGTATCACCCCGATTTCCTGGGGAGCTTCTCCCTCAAGTACGTGCTGCACCCACTCGTCCCGGACCTGACCTACAACGATCTGGTGATCGTGGACGGTCTCGTCGCGAGCGTGGAGATCGCACGGCTGCTGTTCGTGGCGCACAAGATTCCGCCCGCCGAGCGCGACCGCGTACGGCAGGACCTGTTGAACTACTGCGAGCGCGACACGTGGGCGATGGTGAAGCTGCTGGAGCGGTTGCGGGAACTGTCACGGCCGACAGCTGATAGCTGATAGCTGATAGCTGATAGCTGATAGCTGATAGCTGATAGCGCCTTTTAAGACAACCGCAATCCCCGGTGACAGTTGCGGCACGTCACCGGCTGCGGCACCCGCCATCGCGGCGCGAGCTCGAGCACCTGCTCGGTGTGGCAATCGGGACAGGTCCCCCGCGCCCCGGTCGCAAGACTGGCCGTCCCGAGGCGCTGCGCGAACTGCCAGACGCCGTAGAGCAAGAACGACGGCACCAGGATGAAGTGCGCCACCGGGATGAACACCGACAGCAGCGCGATCCCCCACCACTTCCCGAGCCCCCCGAGCGCACGGCGTACCCGCTCGTCACGGCTGAACTCCTGCACCGTCACGGTCCCCGCTGTGGGGACGCCGCTGTACCCGCTGAGCGTGAACGCCTGCACATGGGAGGTCATGCGGGGGGTTCCCCGCCGAGGTTGCGGCGCAGCGCGCGCAGCGGCTCGGACAGCCACCCCGCCTCGCGCACCTGGTCCTCGCGCCAGGCCTGCTGCCACGCCGTGAGGATGTCGGACCGTCCGAGATACCCGACCAGCTGGCGGGGGTCCTCACGACTGACGACCGGAAGGCCGCCGATGTCGTGCTGCAGCAACAGCTCCATCGCCTGTTCCAGCATTTCGTCCGGATAGGTGACGATGGGATGCTTGGTGCCCGCGTCGAGCACGGTGCGCTGGCCGTCGCCGTGGTCGAGCTCGCGGATCAGGTCGCCGCGGGTGATCACGCCCGCGAGCCGGCCCGCGTCGTCGACGATCAGCCAGGCATGCCGGCGGGCGAGCAACGGATCGAGATCGGCGACCTGTCGAAACACCGTATCGAACGGCAGGTTCGCCGGCACCGTCGGGACCTGTTGCTCCATCACGTCTTCCACGCGGCGTTGATGCACCGGGCTCACCTGATACTCGCGCATCACGTGGTGGCCGTGGCGGGCGACTTTTTCGGTGAGGATCGACCGTTTCATGAGGAGGACGGTCACCATGTCGGCGGCGACGCAGCCGATGAATATCGCGGGGAGCAACCCCACGTCGTGCGTCAACTCCAGCATGAACACGGTGGCGGTGAACGGCGAACGCATCGTCCCACCCAGGATCGCCCCCATACTGATCGCGGCGGCGAAGCCGGGATCGCCGTGGGTCAACGTCGCCTCGAGCGCCCCGAGCGATCCCCCCATGATGAGCAACGGGGCGAGCACGCCACCCGAAGTCCCCGATCCCAGCGAGATCGACCAAATCAGCGCCTTGGTGATCAACAGGCCGAGCAGTGCGGCCCCGAGCAGCCGCCCGGCCAGGAGGTCGTGCGCCGTATCGTACCCGACGCCGAGTGCCCGCGGATAGAGCAGTCCCCCCAGGCCGACCGCGAGACCGCCCAGCGCGGGCCACCACATCCAGTGGAAGCGCAGTCTCCCGAACAGGTCTTCGCAGGTGTAGACGAGCCAGGTGAGGCCGCCGGAGCCGAAGCCCGCCACGATACCCAACAGCAGCGCTACACCCAGGTTCGCCGGCGACACGAACGGGTGCGGAGTCACCGGGAAGATCGGTCCCTGGCCCAGCAGCGGAATGCGCAGCGCTCCCGCGACCGCGGCCGCACAGCTCACCGGAATGAAGCTGCGCGGCTTCCATTCGAAGAGCAGCAGCTCCACGGCGATCAACACCGACGCGACCGGTGCCGCGAACACGGCGGACATGCCGCCCGCGGCTCCAGCCACCAGCAGCGTCTTCCGCTCGGCGGCCGAAAGGTGAAACGCCTGGGCGATCAGTGATCCGCAGGCGCCGCCCGTCATGATGATCGGCCCCTCGGCACCGAACGGACCGCCGGTGCCGATCGACAGCGCGGTCGAGAGGGGCTTCAGGATCGCGATCTTGAGCGACATCCGGCTCTTGCCGATGAGGATCGCCTCGAGCGCTTCAGGGATCCCGTGGCCGCGAATC
>DASTHG010000417.1:0-6563 GCA_035718325.1 Gemmatimonadales bacterium
ATCGTGGACGCGGGCACACTGTGCCGTATGGTGCGACTCGAGGGTCGCGGGCGCGACCCAGTTTTCTCCGGGATGGGGGAGCGCGGCCGCCGCGTCGGCGGAGAGCTGCACGCACAGCAACGCGCTGGCGCAGGCGCGCCACCACGACCGGGCGGACAACGCTCCCCAGGGCTTCGACATTACCGCTCGGCGACGGAGGCTGGAAGCCGCCGCAGTATGCGCCCATCATATCGCATCCAGCCGTCCCCCTTGGAAGTCCGCATAATCTTAATGGTTTTCTCGCACGCCGCCGGGACCGTCACCGGCCACGTTGTACACCGCGGCGTGTAGATGGGCCGTGACGAGGCAAGACCGACCTGGTAGGGATTCCGTCACGACGGTGGGGGCGACTCGGCGGGGAAGGCGAGGCGCGAGACGAGTGGGACGAATCGCACGCCGCCGCCCGAGCGTTCGTGCCAGCCCGTCGCCCCGCGCTCCAGGATCACGAGCTCCTGCTCCGACTGGTCGCCGATCGGCAGCACGATCCGCCCCCCGACGGCGACCTGGCCGAGCAGCGGCTCGGGGACGCGCGGTGCCGCCGCGGTCACCATGATGCCGTCGAACGGCGCTTCCTCCGGCCATCCCGCCGCGCCGTCTCCCAGTCTTGTCGTGACGTTCGTCAGGCCGAGCCGTTCGAATCGCACCTCCGCTTCGACCAGGAGGTCGGGGAGTCGCTCGACCGTGTAGACGTGCCGCACGAGGTGGGCCAGCACGGCCGTCTGATATCCCGATCCGGTGCCGATCTCGAGCACCCGGTGGCGCCGCCGCGCCGCGAGCGCGTCGGTCATCAGCGCGACGATGAACGGTTGCGAGATCGTCTGGCCGTTGCCGATCGGCAGCGGGCCGTCCCGGTAGGCATCGGGCTCGAGGTCACGCGACAGGAACCACTCGCGCGGCGGCCACGCCAGCGCTGCCAGGACGCGCGGACTCTTGATGCCGCGCCGCGCGATCTGCGAGCGGACCATGCGCCGGCGGGCGGAGCGGGACTCGGGAGCGGGCGGCACGAGAGAAATGTCCAATGCAGAATGTTCAATGTCCAATGTCCATTGGTGTCCATTGAGCATTGAACATTGAGCATTGGACATTCGACATTCGCAGTTGTCTTCAGTCCAGCGTCTTGTGGAACCTCCGCACCGCGAGCCCAATCAGCGCTACCGCGAATCCGCACAGCACCAGCATTGGCGACAGGATCGGCCCCGCGCCCACCCCCTTCAGCAGGATGCCGCGCAGGATCTTCAGGAAGTGCGTCAGCGGGATGAGCAGGCTGAGCCACTGGAACGCGACCGGCATCGCCTCGCGCGGGAACATGAACCCCGACAGGAGAATGCTGGGCAGCATGAAGAAGAAACTCATCTGCATCGCCTGCTGCTGCGTCTGGACGAGCGTGGAGATGAACAGTCCCAGGGCGAGGCTCGCGATGATGTACAGCAGGCTGACGCCGTACAGCAGGCCGACGCTCCCCACCAACGGCACATCGAACACGAATCGGCCGAGCAGCAGAACGGCGGTCATCTGAAACAGCCCCACTCCCACGTACGGCGTGATCTTGCCGAGCATCAGCTCGGTCTTGGTGATCGGCGTGACGATCAGCTGCTCGAGTGTCCCCCGCTCGCGCTCGCGCACGATCGCAACTGCTGTCACCAACACCATGGTCATCGTGAGGATCAGACCGACGAGCCCTGGAACGATGTACACCGGCGAACGCAGCCCCGGGTTGTAGCGCGGCCGGACGCGCACGTCGAGCGGAAGCGTGGATCGTCCGGCGGCGGCGGCGAGCAGCTCGAGGTTGCGCACCTGGGCCACGCCGGCCGCGGCGGCGAGCGCGGACTGGGACGAGAGCGGGTCGGAAGCATCGACGATCACCTGGACCGTCGCGGTCGAGCCACGTCCCAGGTTTCGGGCGTACGCGTTCGGCACGACGATGCCTGCCTGCGCGCGGCCGCGCGCGATGGCGTCGTCGAGCGCGGCGCGGCCAGTGAGATACGCCACGATGCGGAAATTGCCGGTGTTCTCGAGCGCGTGGATGATGTCGCGGCTTTCCGGTGTGCGCGATTCGTCGTCGACTACCGTGGGGATGTGGCGCACGTCCGTCTGGATCGCGAAGCCGAACATCAGGAGCTGCACCACCGGAATGCCGAACATCACGCCGAGCGTCAGCCGGTCGCGCCGCATCTGGATGAATTCCTTGCGGACCATCGGCCAGAGGCGGCGCATCAGCGCTCGTCCTGTTCCTGCAGAATGATGAACGCATCCTCGAGCGTCGTGCCGCCCACCTGCCGGGCGACCTCGCCGGGCGTTCCCAGCGCGATCAGGTGTCCGACGCTCATCATCCCGAGGCGGTCGCAGCGCTCCGCTTCATCCATGTAGTGGGTCGTGACCAGCACCGTCGTGCCGCTCTGGGCGAGCTCATGAATCGCGCGCCAGAAGTTGCGGCGGGCCGCGGGGTCGACCCCGGCGGTGGGTTCGTCGAGGAACAGCACGGGCGGGTGGTGCAACAGCGCGCAGCCCAGTGCCAAACGCTGCTTCCACCCGCCCGACAGCTGGCCCGCAAGCTGGCCCAGGCGACCGCCGATGCCGAGGAAGGCGACGACCTGACCTTCGCGGTCGCGCTGCGCGGCCCCGGAGAGCCCGTAGATCCCGCCGTAGAACTCGAGATTCTCTCGGACGGTGAGATCTTCATAGAGCCCGAAGCGTTGCGACATGTAGCCGATCTGCGTCTTCACCCGCTCGGGGGCCGCGCGCACATCTACGCCCGCGACCGTCGCCGTCCCTTCCGTGGGCTCGAGCAAGCCGCACAGCATCCGGATCGTCGTCGTTTTCCCCGAACCGTTCGGGCCCAGCAGACCGAAGACTTCGCCGCGCTGCACCGCGAGTGTGAGGTGGGAGACGGCGGTGAGCGTTCCGAAGCGCCGCGTGAGGTCCCGGATGTCGACCGCGACGTCGGTCACGGCGTGCGCGGCACGTCCAGCGTCACGGGCAGGCCGGCCTTCAACCGTCCGGCAGGATCGTCGAACTTCACCTTGATGGCGAAGACGAGATCGGCGCGCTCGCGATCGGTGAGGGCGGCCCGCGGCGTGAATTCCGCTCGCGGGGCGATCTCCACGATATGGCCGGCAACCGGTCCCGCGACGCCGTCAGCGTGAATTGACACCGCCGACCCGAGGCCGATATGCGTCACGTCGCTCTCCCCGACGTAGGCGCGCACCCAGGGATCGGCCACGACGCCAATCGATACGATCGGCGTTCCGACGCCCGCCACTTCACCGGGCTCGAGGTAGCGGGTGAGGATGACACCGGCGGCCGGGGCTGTGAGCACGAGGTCGTTCTGGATCGCCTCGGTCGATGCCACGCCTTCGCGGGCGGCGCGGGCGTCGCTCAGCGCCGCATGCGCGGCCTGCAGTCGAGCCGTCGCCGCGACCGCAGCCGTCGTGAGGGCATCGAACTGCTGGGGCGAGACGATGCCCCGGTCGCGCAGCGGCTGCGCCCGTGCGACGTCGTTGGCGGCGCGCGCGCTGTCCGCCAGCGCGGCGGCGACGTCGGCAGTGCGGTGCCGCGCCGCCTCCGCCTGGGCGCGCCGCTGGCCGATCATCGCGCTCAAGCCCGGCTGCTCGAGGACGGCGATCGTATCGCCGCGGCGCACCGAGTCCCCTTCATCCTTGAAGAGTCGTACCAGGCGCCCCGCCGCGAGGGAGGACACGCGGACGTCGCGGATTTCGATGGTACCTGGAACCTGGAGCGTGTTGGGAGAAGAGCTGCACGAAAGGAAGAATACGTCGAGAGAAACCGCCAAGAGAACACGTCGAGTGAAAACGTAACGGCCGGAACGACTATGAATTCTCTCGACGCTGCTTCTTGACGTCTGCTCTCGACGTATCACGGTTTTGATCGGAGCCAGTTCAACGGATCCAACGCGATTTGTCCCGGCCCCCGTATCTCGAAGTGCAGATGCGATCCCTGATCCGACGTCGCGCCGCCGACGTGGCCGATGACCTCGCCACGGGCGATGCGCTGGCCCTTCGTGACGGTAGCGTCGTCGAGTGTGGCGTACACCGTATAGAAGCCGCCGCCGTGATCGACGATCACGGTCGTGAGGTACGTGCCCAGCGGCCCGACGAGTGCCACGGTGCCCTGCGCGACCGCCTTGACCGGGGTCCCCTGAGCGGCGCCGATGCCGATGCCGTGCCAGGTGATGCGCGTGTTGTCGGGGCCGGCGGTGGGGCCGAACTGGTAGAGAATGCGGCCGTCCACCGGCCAGTCGAGCGACCCGAGGCTGCCGCTCGTGATCGCTCCGGTGAGGGGCACCGCGCCGCGGGCCTCGGCTGCGCGCCGCGCCGCCTCGAGGGCGGCGATCGCCGTCGACACGCGGCGCTCTTCGGCGTCGGCCGCGGTGAGTTTCTGCTGGGCCCGCTCCACGTTGGCCTGCGTGATGCGCAGGGTGCCCTGCCGCGTTTTCGCGAGGTCGACGTAGTGCGCCAGCTCGTCGGCGCGCTCGGAGCGGCGCCGTTCCAGGGCATCGCGCGCCTCGACCAACCCGCGCCGCTCCTGCGCGATGCGGTCGCGCAAGCGATTCATGTCGTTGGTGATCTGGCGGTCCTGGCGGCTGACGAGATAGAGGTACTTATAACGGGACAGGAGGTCTCCGAAGCTCTCCGCCGCGAACAGCACCTGGTAGGTGTAGAGGGGGCCGCGCTTGTAGATGTCCACGAGCCGCCGCTCCAGCACGGCGCGCTTTTCGTCCAGTGCATCCTGCGCCATCACCAGATCGACGGTGATGTGGTCGATGCCACCCGACAGCTGCAGGATCTGGCGGTCCAGCTCGTTGACGATGCGATTGGTCGTCTCGCGCTGATGCTCGAGGTTGGCGAGCTCGTCGGCGAGCGTATGCACTTGTGCCCGCAACCGCTCGAGGTCGGCCTGGGTCTGGTTGCGCTCTTTGCGGATACTATCCAGCCGTTGCTGGTTGTTCCGCATCTGCTGTTCGATATTCGGGCGCTGGGCGAATGCAGAAGGCGTCAGGAGAACAACGTCGAGAAGAATCGTCCAGAACAGACGTCGAGTGAAACCGTGAGCGTTACGGTTCTTCTGGCCGTTCTTTCTCGACGCCTTTTCTTGACGTTTCATACTCTTCGGAGGTGCCGCCCCACACTCAACAGACTTCCGATGAGCCCTATCACGGTTCCAAATCCCACAATCGCCAGCGCCTGCAGTCCGTTGAAAAAGCTCGCGGAGATCAGAAACCTGTTGATCAGGACGTAGGCCGAGTACGACAGGCCGACGGCGACGAGGCCGCCCAGCAGGCCCTTGAGGGCGCCCTGCAGCAGGAACGGGCGGCGGATGAATCCGTCCGTCGCGCCGACCAAGCGCATGATGGCGATCTCGCGGCTGCGTTGCAGCACCGCCATCCGGATCGTCGTCCCGATGATGATCACCGCGACGACCGCGAACGCCGCCCCCACCACGAGCCCCACCGCGGCCGCGAGGCCGCGCAGCCGGTCGAGCTTCTCGACCCAGTCCCGTCCATAGCGCACGTCGTTCACGAACGTGAACCCGCGCAGCCGGTCGGCGACGGCGTTGACGTGGGCCGCGTCCTGATAGCCGGGCTTGAGCTTCACCTCGATCGACCCGGGGAGGGGATTGCTTTCCAGCTCGCGCAGCAGATCGCGGAACTCGACCAGCTCGCGGCGGGCGCGGGCCAGCGCACTGTCCTCCGAGACGTAGTCGGCCGAGGCCACTTCGGGGAACGCTTCGATGTCCTGCTCGGCGGTCGTGATGGTCTCGATCGGCGTCCCGGGGAGGAGGTACGCCACGATCTCCACGCGTTCGGCGACGCCCTGCAGCGCCTGGCGCAGGTTCACGGCCACAAGGCCGAACAGGCCGAGCACGAAGAGCGAGAAGGCGATCGTCGTCACGGAGAGCGCCGACAGGAGCGGCGCCCGCCGGAAGGCGAGCAGCGCTTCGCGCACCGTGAGCGTCACGCCGTGCTTCCTCCCGCCGCCGGCTCGTCGACGTCGGAGTCGTAGACCACGGCGCCTTCCTGGAGCTCGATCACCCGGTAAGGGGCGGTGCGCACCAGCTCGAGATCGTGCGTGGCCATGACGACGGCCGTGCCCGACGCGTTGATGTCGCGCAGCAGCTGGAAGACGCCGCGCGTGGCGCGCTCGTCGAGGTTGCCGGTGGGCTCGTCGGCGAGCAGCACCTGCGGCTCGTTCACGAGGGCGCGCGCGATCGCGACGCGCTGCTGCTCGCCGCCCGACAGCTCGCGCGGATAGGCGCCCGCTTTCGCCGCGAGGCCGACCTGGGTCAGCACGCGCATCACCCGCGCGGGGATCTGCGAGCGGCGGGCGCCGGTGACCTCGAGCGCGAACGCGACGTTTTCTTCCGCGGTGCGGTCCTCGAGCAGTCGGAAATCCTGGAACACGATGCCGAGGCGGCGCCGCAGGTGCGGCACGTCGCGCGGCGAGAGATCGGTCACGACATAGCCGGAGACGCGGACCTCGCCCTCGGTCGGCTGCTCGTCGGCATAG
>DASTHG010000418.1:0-7691 GCA_035718325.1 Gemmatimonadales bacterium
GACCCCGGCACCGATCCCCCAAGCGTCGGGACGTCCGATGAGGTGCGTCGCCGCGACGCCGGCCACGGTTCCCGGGCCGTACTCGGGATAGCGCACTGCACCAAACGGCAGGATGTCGAACTGGAACAACTCGAAGATCAGGCCGAGGCGGATCCCGGCTTCGACCTCGCCGATGAGCAGCCCCGCGATCGTTCCGGCGACGATCGGGCGCGCGATCATCAACTGGCCCACACTCACCAGATCCACGCCCACCAGCGTGCCCCAGCCGAGCAGCAGCCCGATCTCGAGCGCGGTCACAGGAACTCTCCGATCGGGACGGCGCGCGCCGTGGGGACGTCCTGCGCCGTGATCTCGACGCCATTGGTCGCGAGTTGCTTCAGCTTCGCGGCCTCGTCCTCAGTGAGATAAACGTAGCGCAGGCGCTCGGTGCGGCCCGGGCGATGGTGCACGCCGCCGACGTTGATGCGGTGGATGTCGTTCCCCGCGGCGGCGATCAGCCCCGCCAGCGTGTCGACGTCCCCCACGAGCAGAATCCCCGGCCGCGGGTCCGACTCCCATTCGGCGAGGTGCCGCGACACTTCGGCGATGCCGGCGAAGACGACGTCGATCCCCGGCGGTACGCCCATGCGATAGAGATCCTGCTCCCAGGCGCTGTTGCGCACCTCGTCGTCCACCAGCACGATGAAGCCGACGTTGAGCGGTTGGCCCCAGCCCACCACGACCTGGCCATGGATGAGACGGTCGTCGAGCCGGATCAAAGACAGACTCATACCGCCGGAATACGGATCGCCCGCGACCCCGCCTCGACGGCGCGCCGCGCCGCCTCAGCGGGAGGAAGATCCCGATGGAACACGAAGTCGAGCAACATCGCGAGATTCACGCCCGTCACCACGGCCAGCTCGCCGCGGCCACGGGCCAGCCGGATGGCGCTCGAGAGGCAGGAGCCGCCGGGGAGATCGACGAACAGCACCGCCGGCCGCCCACCAACCGCCGTTTCGATCCGCTCGACCAGCGCCTTGGGGTCGCACCCCTCGTTACTCACCGATTGCAGGGCGTCGGCAACGCCCGAGATCGTCCGCACCGCGCCGACCAGCGCGGCGGCCAGCTCCGCGTGCGACACGATGACGCCGACGGTGCCGGCCGCGGCAGTCTCACTCATAGTCCTCTTCGAGATACTCGCGGATCTGCGACCGCTCCTGCATCTGCCGGATCAGCCGCTCGTTGAACTTGCGGGCGACGTCTATCCCGCTGTAGCGCAGCAGGTGGTGCATCGCCACTACTTCGCAGATCACCGTGAGGTTCTTCCCCGGGTTGAGCGGCACGGTGACTTGCGGGATCGCCACGTCGAGGATCTGCGTCTGCTGGGTGTCGAGCCCCGTGCGGTCGTACTCCCGCGACGCGTCCCAGTCCTCGAGCTGCACCACCACCTCGATGCGCTTCTGCTGGCGCACCGACCGGATGCCGAACAGCGCCTTGATGTCGACCAGCCCGATGCCGCGGATCTCCATATGGTGCTGCGCCATCTCGTGGCCCTTCCCGATCAGGATGTCGACGCCGCGGCGCGTCACCTGCACCATGTCGTCCGCCACGAGGCGGTGGCCCCGCTCCACCAGGTCGAGCACGCACTCGCTCTTGCCGATCCCCGAGCGACCCAGGAACAGGAGGCCCACGCCGTACACGTCGGCGAGCGAGCCGTGGATCGTCGTCGCGGGCGCGAAGGCATCGTCAAGGAACGGTTTGAGACGACGGTAGAACTCCGCCGTCTTGAGTGCCGTCCGGATCACCGCTACGCCTTTCGCCTCGGCGAGCGCCAGCATCTCGGGGGGCACGTTTTGCGACTTGGTGACGATGACGCAGGGGAGATCGAAGTTGAAGAAATGCTCGAGCGACGCGCGCCGCGCGCCGGGCTCGAGCGAGGCGAGGTAAGTCATCTCCGTCTCGCCCAGGATGTGCAGCCGGTCGCCCACGAACCGCGACGTGTACCCCGCCAGCACCAGGCCCGGACTCGACGCCTCGGAAGAAGGAATCTCCCGTTCGAGCCCGATGTCGCCGGTGAGCTGTTCCAGCTCGAGCGGCGCGCCCTTGCGGGTGAACAGGTCGCGGATGCGCGGCCGCTTCTCCGTCACTTGCTGCCTCCCTCCCGCGCGCGGGCACGCCGCCGCGCCGGTCCGGAGCGCTTGGCCGGCGACTTGTCGAGCTGTCGCCGCACACGCGCCGCGGCCCGGTCGAGCGCGGAGCGGTGGTCGCTCGCCTCGGCGCGTCCCACGAGGACGTCGCCGTGCGCCACGTGCAGCCGCAGCTCCACGACCGCGACGTCGTGATCGTCGCCGAAAATCACCTGCGCGTCTTCCGGGCGCGGGGCCACCCGGGCCAGCCGGTCGACCAGCTCGCGCGCGCGCCGGCGCAGATCGTCGGAGACATCGGTGTGGCGGGCGGTAATCGTCACGCGCATGCTCACCTCCGCTGGATGATGAGGCGCTCGAGCTGCGCCGCCGTCGCCACGGCGGCGCGGTCCCACGTGAGCGGCACGGCGAAGGCGCGCGCCGCAGCCCCCAGCCGCTCCACGAGGTCCTTGTCGCGGGCGAGCGCGACCATGCGCTCCGCCAACGCCCGAGCATCGCCGTGCGGCACCAGGAACCCGGTCTCGCCGTGGCGCACCGTTTCGACGAGGCCCGGGCTGTCGGACGCGAGCGCCGCGGTGCCGCACGCCGCGGCCTCGACGTTCGAGATTCCCCATCCTTCCTTCGGACTGGGCAAGACGACTGCCCAGGCGGCACGCAGCCGGCGGCGCTTTTCTTCCTCGGAGACGTAGCCCAGGAAGCGGACCGCCGGTTCCAAGCCGAGCCGACGCGTCAGCGCCTCGAGGCGCGGCCGGTCGTCCCCCACGCCTGCGATCTCGAGCTCCACCCCTGCGCCCTGCGCGCGAGCCAAAGCCAGTGCTCGCAACGCGATATCCACTCCTTTATAACGCTTCAGGCGACCGACGTACAGGAATGTGGCCCGATCTGCGCGCGCCACCTGGGGATCGGGGCGATACCAGCTCGCATCGATGCCCGGATAGATGACCTCGATGCGATCGGCAGCGATGCCGCGCGCCACGAGATCGTCGCGCGTGCTGTTGGAGATCACATGGAACCCCGCTCGGCGGTAGGCCCTGGGAATGCCCCGCTCCGCCGTCCATACCGCTGCCGCCATGGGCCAGCTCGCCTCGGCGAAGGCGGTGGTTCCGAAGAGGTGCGGCACGACGGCGCAGAACGGCAACGTGGTGAGGGTCGGAAGAAAGAGCGGCAGCTTGTTGATGTCCTCTACCACAACATCGTACCCCGGCTCCCCCGTGCGGCGCAGGGCGCGGCGCACGGCCCCGCGCGCCAGCAGCGCGAAGGTGTGCCGGCCACCGACCCGCCGCACCCGCATGTTGTCGAGATCGACCTCGGGCTCCGCGCCCGGCCAGCCGCTCGTGATCAGATCGATGTGGTGGCCGTCGTGCGCCAGCCGGCCGAAGATCTCGTGCAGGTGAATCTCGGCGCCGCCGGCGTGGGGATTTTGTCGGTCGTTCCAGTTGACGAGCAGGATTCTCACAACTGGCCCGACTCCCGCGCCAGCGCGTCGAGGACCCCGTTGACGAACGCGGGCGACTTGGCGCCACCGAACCAGTGCGCCAGCTTCACCGCCTCGTCGAGCACCACACGCGGTGGCGTGGCGCCTTCGTCCAGCTCCGCCAGCGCGAGCCGCAAGATGTTGCGTTCGATCACGCCGACACGCTCCAGGCGCCAGTGCTCCGCGGCGCGCGCCAGCCGCTCGTCGTACTCCGTCTGGCCGGCGACAGCGCGGGCCGCCAGCTCGGCGCCGCGGTCGTAGCCGATCGGGGAGACGCCGGAAGCCTGCGCGAGGCGCGTCACGACGACGTCGATCGAAGGAAGGCCCGACAGCTCCCAGGCGTACAGCAGCTGCAGCGCGCGGGCGCGCGCTTTGGTCTCAGGACGTTCCACGGCGCAAGGCCTCGAGCACGCGCGCCGATTCGAGCGCCGCGCGCGCCGCTTCGGCGCCCTTGTTGCCGGCGTCGCCGCCGGCGCGCGCCAGCGCCTGGGTCTGATCTTCGGTCGTGAGGACGCCGAACCCGACGGCGATCTGCGAGGTGCGCGCCACGTCGCCGAGGCCGCGCGCCGCCTCGCCCGCGACGTATTCGAAGTGCGGTGTCTCGCCCCGGATCACGCACCCCAGCGCCACGATGGCGATGTAGCGCCCGGTCCCCGCGGCGACCGCCGCTGCCGCCGGCAGCTCGAACGCCCCGGGGACCCAGTGCACGTCGATGTCCGATGCGCTGATGCCCTCGGCGGTGAGCGCGGCGCGCGCCCCCTCGAGCAACCGACGGGTCACGATCTCGTTGTAGCGGCTCACCAGCACCGCGACGCGCCGGGCGGCGCGTTTCCGGGTGCGCGCCGCCACGATCAGTGCGTCAGCAGGTGGCCGAGCTTGTCGCGCTTGACGTCCAGGTAGGCGCGGTTCTCGTCGGACGGCGGCGGCACGATGGGGACCCGTTCCACGATCTCGAGACCGTACCCCTCGAGTCCCACCAGCTTCTTCGGGTTGTTGGTGAGCACGCGGATCGACGACAGGCCGAGGTCGAGCAGGATCTGCGCGCCGATGCCGTAATTGCGCAGGTCCGGCTTGAAGCCGAGCTGCTCGTTGGCGGTGACGGTATCGTGCCCGGCGTCCTGCAGCTCGTACGCCTTGAGCTTGTTGAGCAGCCCGATGCCGCGGCCTTCCTGGTCGAGGTACACGACGACGCCGCGCCTCTCGGCCGCGATCATGCGCATCGCGCTCTGCAGCTGCCAGCCGCAGTCGCAGCGCCCCGATCCGAACACGTCGCCGGTGAGACACTTCGAGTGCATGCGCACGAGGACGCCGCGCGCGTCTTTCACGTCGCCGTACACGAGGGCGATGTGCTCGGCGGAGTCGACGTCGTTCCTGTAGCCCGTGATCTTGAACTCACCGTACGGCGTCGGAATGCGCGACGTGGCGACGGGATGCACGAGGCGCTCGTGCGCCAGGCGGTACGACACGAGCTGGGCCGTGGTGATGAAGGTGAGCCCATGCGTCGCGGCGAATGTTTCGAGCTGCGGGCGGCGCGCCATGGTGCCGTCGTCGTTGAGGATTTCGCAGATCACGCCCGCGGGATACAACCCCGCGAGCCGCGCGAGATCGATGCTCGCCTCGGTCTGCCCGACGCGCTGCAGCACGCCGCCGGGACGGGCGCGCAGCGGGAAGACGTGACCAGGTCGCCGCAGATCTTGCGGAATGGTCGACGGATCGATCGCCACGCGAATCGTGGCGGCGCGGTCGGCGGCGGAAATGCCCGTCGTCACGCCGAAGCGGCTCGCGGCATCGATGCTTACCGTGAACGCCGTCTCGTGCGCCTCGGTGTTGTGCTCCGCCATCTGAGGAAGGCCGAGCGCCTGGCAACGCTCAGACAGCATCGGCACGCAGATCAGGCCGCGCCCGTGCGTCGCCATGAAGTTGACCATCTCGGGCGTCACCTTCTCAGCGGCGCCGACCAGGTCTCCCTCGTTCTCGCGCCCCTCGTCATCGGCGACGATGACGAGTTTCCCGGCGCGGATATCCGCGATCGCCTGCTCTATCGTTCCGAACGGCATAGTTGCCTCACGTATTTCCCGATCACGTCGCCTTCCACATGCACGCGGGCGCCGGGCTCGAGCGCTCCTAGCGTCGTGTGCTCCCGCGTAAACGGGATCAGCGACACCTGCACCACCGCCCCACCGGGCAAGTCGTCCACGGTGAGACTGACCCCGTCCACCGTGATCGAGCCCTTGGGGATGCACACGTCCCGCACGTCCACGGGGACGCGCAACCCCACGAGCACCGCATCGCCCCGCGTCCGCACATACTCGACGGTGGCGACGCCGTCGACATGACCTTGCACCAGATGCCCGCCCAGCGGCTCGCCGGCGCGCACGGCGCGCTCGAGATTCACCTTTCGCCCGGCCGCGTACTCGCCGAACAACGTGCGATCAAGCGTCGTGTCGACCGCCCGGACCGTAAACCCGCCTTTGACGATGCGCTCGACGGTAAGACATGCTCCGTTGATCGCAACGCTTTCACCGCGTTTCACGTTCCGGAGCGGCGCTTTGATCTCGAGCACGGTTCCCCCGTTGGTTCCCCCTCTCCCAGAGGGAGAGGGGGCCAGGGGGTGAGGTGCACGCGCGGAACGTGACCCCGAGGTTTTCGTGACAACACCCACCGCACTCACGATCCCGGTAAACATAGCCGCCGATCCAAGACCAATAATGTATCGGGCCCGAGCGGTCGTCGCTCCACCGGTGTCCAGCGCGGCGCTTCTTCGAGCCCCGAATCGGCGACGCCCGGAAACGCCGGCACGCCGCCATCGCCGAGCCATACGGGCGATTGCAGCCAGTAAAGCCGGTCGACGAGGCCTTCGGCGAGCAGCCCGACGCCGAGCGCCCCGCCGCCTTCGACGAGAATCGACTCGATGCCCGCGGCGCGCAGTTCCTGCAATCCGTCCGGGAGCGTGCGCGGACGGAACACGCGCACTCCCGCGGCCTCGAGTCCCTTCACGTTCTTGGCGGGCGCGCCCTCGGAGGCCACGACCCACGTCGGCGGATCGCCCGCCGTGCGCACCAGGTTCGAGGCGAGGTTCAACGTCGCGCGGCGGTCGAACACGACGCGCACCGGCGGGCGGCGCGGCTGCAAGCCGCCGCGCACGGTGAGCAGCGGATCGTCGCGCATCGCCGTCGTGCCGCCCACCCCGATCGCGTCGAATCCGGCGCGCAGCCAGTGCGCCCAGTCGCGCGCCTGCGCCCCCGAAATCCACTGCGAGCGGCCGCCGGAGTCGGCGATGCGCGCGTCGATCGACGTCGCGAGCTTCAGCGCGACGAAGGGACGCGTCAGCTCTTCGCGCACGAACAGGAACGGCGCGTTCTGCGCCGCCGCGGCCTCGGCGAGCAGCCCGACGTCGACCGAGATCTTCGCGTTCCGCAGCTTCTCCACACCACCCTGCGCCACGGGATCGGGATCGCGCATCGCGATTACGACGCGCGTCACGCCGGCGTCGCGGATGGCGTCGGTGCACGGCGGCGTCTTGCCGTAGTGCGTGCACGGCTCGAGCGTCACGACGAGCGTCGACCCTTTCGCCTTCTCCCCCGCCGCGCGCAGCGCCACCACCTCGGCATGCGCGTCGCCGAACTCGGCATGCCACCCGTCGCCCACGACGACTTTGTCCTTCAGCACGACCGCACCCACCAGCGGGTTGGGCGACACGCGCCCCCACCCGCGCCGGGCGAGCTCGATTGCGCGCTGCATCGCGCTGCGTTCCAGCGCTTCGTTAGACACGTCGCACCCTACCGCACCCCGTTCACGTGATCCGCCACACGTTACAGTCCAACACGAACCCCGAGTCCCCCGAAAAAATGTCCGCTCTTCGGATCGAACCCCGTATACGTCCTACTCAGGTGTTGATCCTGCCCCGTCTGGTAGCCCAGCTCGACCCCGAGCGACGTCAGCGACAAATGGAACGCCGCATCGGCGAAGAGCACTGCGCGGTTCTCGCGCGGCGTGAACGGCACCGTGGCGACGTCCGTGAACGGCGGGTTGTCGTAGTAGCGCAGCCGCCCCTCGGAGGAGTAGTGATCGAATCCGAACCCCGCCGCGACGTC
>DASTHG010000419.1:0-9674 GCA_035718325.1 Gemmatimonadales bacterium
CAGCACACCGAGGTCGCCTGCGCCAAGTGCCACGACGTTCCCGGCCAGAAGAGCAAGAACCCGCCCTTCGCCACCTGCACGGCCTGCCACGCCGACCCGCACGGCGGCACCGCGACGCTCGCCGGTGCGGCGGTCGATTGCGATGCCTGTCACACCGAAGCCGGCTTCCACGTGGCCGGGTTCACGGTGGCGCAGCACGCCAGGACGAAGTACCCGCTCGCGGGTCAGCACCAGCAGGTGCCGTGCGAGAGCTGTCATCGCAAGAACCCGCCCGGTGTGGCGGCAGCTCTGCTCGGGAGCGCCGGCGTCGTGATGCATCCGTCGTTCGCGCGCTGCCTCGATTGTCACACTGACGACCACGGCGGTCAGTTCGCGAGTCGGAGCGACCGGGGCGACTGCACCGCGTGCCATACGGTCGCCGGCTGGAAGCCAAGTACGTTCACCACAGCGGCTCACGCGACGCTGCGGCTTCCGCTCGACGGCCGGCACGCCGAGATCCGCTGCGCCGCTTGTCACGGACCGAATCGCACCGGCTTGAGGCCGCTCCCCGTCGCGGCACTCGGTAAAGCTGGAGTCGCGTTTCACCTCTTGGAGCTCGACTGCGTGGCCTGCCACATCGACCCGCACCGAGGTCGGTTCGCTGCTGGTGGAGCCCATCCCGTTCCGCAGGGGTGTCTCGGCTGCCACACCACGAGCGGCTTCCGGCCGTCGACGATCGACGTCGCCGCCCACGCACGCTACGGGTTCACGCTGGAAGGTGCGCACCGGGCGGTTCCGTGTGTCGGGTGTCACACCGAGCTCAAGTATCCCGTCGTTCAATCGGCGCTAGTGCAGGCGGCGAGCTGGACCGTGGCCCCGTTGCTGTTTACGACCAAGTCGCAGGCCTGCGCGACGTGCCACGAGAGCCCCCACGGGCAGCAATTCGCGACCCGACCCGATGGCGGGCGGTGCGAGAGCTGTCACGGTCTGGATGCCTTCAAGCCGGCGGTCCGCTTCGATCACGATCGCGACACGAAATTTCCGCTCCGCGGAGGTCACTCGAGTGTCCCCTGCGCCAAGTGCCATCCCGCGGAGCCGGGCCCTGGCGGTACCCGTGTCATCCGGTATCGCCCCGTGTCCGGACGTTGCGAGAACTGTCATGGGGATGGAGTGCGTCAATGAACCTCGCACTGCCGGTGATGTGCACCGTGCTGGTCCTCGGCGGTTCGACGTCTCTGGCCGCCCAGCAGGTCGCCACGGCCAAGAGCCCGCATGGGACCCTCACCCAGCCCTGCGCCGCATGCCACAGTCCCGAAGCCTGGAAGCCGGCGCGGATTACCGCCGCGTTCGATCATGCGAAGACCGGGTTCGCCCTGTCGGGCGCCCACGGCAGCGTCCCCTGCAGGTCGTGCCACACGAATCTCGTGTTCAAGGGCGCGCCGCACGATTGCGTGTCGTGCCACCAGGACCCGCATCACGGCGAGCTGGGCAATTCCTGCGCGCGGTGCCATACGATGCGGTCGTTCATCGATCGCAGCGGCATGACGCGCGCTCACCAGCTGACGCGATTCCCGCTCACCGGGGCGCACGTGGCCGCGGATTGCGAGAGCTGCCACACTCCGACCTCGGGCGGTCAGATGACCTTCGCCCTGCGCACCACGGCCTGCAACGATTGTCACCAGAGGGAGTTCCAGGCCACCCGGAATCCGGACCACACGGCGGGCGGGTTCTCACATGATTGCGCCATGTGCCACGCCACTGTCGCATGGCAAACCGCGCGATTCGACCATAGCCGCAGCGGGTTCCCGCTGACCGGCGCGCACATCGCGGTCGCCTGCTCGCAGTGCCACGGGAGCGGCGGCTTCGGTGCCTTGCCCACGACCTGCGTGTCGTGCCATCAGAGGGACTACAACGCTACCACCACGCCGGCGCACCAGCCGGCGGGATTCCCCACCGATTGCACCGCGTGCCACACGACGGTGACGTGGACGGGCGCGACCTTCAATCACAGCGCGACGGCATTCCCGCTTACCGGGGCGCATGTGCAGGCGACCTGCGCGCAGTGCCACGGCGACGGGGTCTATAAGGGGAAGCCGACCACCTGCGTCTCGTGCCACCAAAACGACTACAACGGCACGACGGACCCGAACCACGCCCAGGCGCAGATCTCGACCGACTGCGCATCGTGTCACAACACGACAGTGTGGACGTCCGCGACGTTTACGGCACACGACGCCCAGTTCTTCCCGATCTACTCGGGCGCGCACGCGGGACGGTGGAACAGCTGCTCGACTTGTCATATCAACCCGAGCGACTACCACCAGTTCGACTGCCTGTCGTGTCACAGCAAGTCGCAGACCGACCCGCATCACACCGGTGTCAGCGGCTACACGTACGACAGTCCCTCGTGTTACCGCTGTCATCCGAGGGGACGGACGGGGTGAGTGGGCGGCGACTCGCGGTCGTGATCGCAGGGTGGGGCGCACTCGCGTCGCCGGCACGGGGCCAGGACGGCGGACTGTACCGCTGGACGCACGTGAGCTACGTCCGGGCCGCGGTGGTGGCGATTGATGTCGGTACGGCTGATGGCGTGCGCAACTGGACGCGGCTGGAGGTCGTGCGACGCGGCGTCCCCATAGCACTGCTCGAGGTGTCTTCCCTGGGGGATCACCAGGCGCGTTGCATTGTCGTGTCGCGCGGCGCGGCCGGGAGTGGCGTGACTGTCGGGGACTCGGTCCGCTTCCTACCGTTGCGGCAACCGGGAACGCAACCCCTTGCCACCGCGCCGGTCACCTCCGCTCCCGCTGCGCCGTCCGTCGCGGTGAGACCCCCGCCGGCGCGCGTCAGCGATTCCACCAAGACGGGCGCTCCCGCAGTGGCACCGACACCGCGGGTCGCCACGCCTCAGCTACCTGTCATGACCGCGCCGGCGGTCGCGCCGCAAACGGCGCCTGTTGCGCCGCCGGTCTCGACCACAGCGTCGCCTGCCCCTGCGCCGTCGTCGGCTCCCCCCCAGGTGCCGACTGCTGCGCCGATGCCTGCTTCTGCGGCAACGCCCGCTGGCGCGTCGCCCGCGGCCCAGCCGCCCGCGAGCGGCAAGCCGCGGATGGCCCGGGTGACGTTTCTCACCACCGTATCGGTATACATCGACGCCGGGATCTCGGAAGGCCTGGCCGAAGGCAGCCGGGTCGACGTCCTGCATGGTGGGACGTCCGTCGCCGAGTTGAAAGTGGCGTTCGTCTCCACGCATCAGGCCTCGTGTCAGGTCGTCTCCAAGGCTGCGCCTCTCGCAGTGGGCGATTCGGTCCGTTTCATTCCGGTCGCGGGGCCCGCCGGGCGGCGCGACTCGAGTGCGACCCTCGCGGCGGCCGGACCTGCCACGCAGGGGGCGGTCCCAGGGACAACGCGGCGCTCAAACGCTGGCCGGTTGCGCGGACGCATCGGACTCTATTACCTGACCGTACAACAGCAGGACAGTTTGGGCGGACGGTTCTCCCAGCCCTCCGGGGACATACGGCTCACCGGTGGCGGTCTGGGGGGGACTGGGCTCGGCCTCGTCGCGGACCTCCGCACCCGGCGCCTGGTGCAAGCGCTCCCTGGCACGCCGAGCAACACGACTGACCAGACGCGTGTGTACCAGGCATTGCTCTACTGGCAATCGCCCGGCTCGCCGTTCCGGTTCACCACGGGTCGCCAGTATGCTCCGGGGATCACGTCGGTTGGCTTGATCGACGGCGCCGCGGTGGAGCTGTCCCAGCCGGCCTGGGACTACGGCGTCTTCGGCGGGATGTCACCCGACCCCGTGAGCCTCGGGTTCTCTGGCGATAGTCTGACGCAGCTGGGCGGCTACGTCCGCCGGCACAATCGCTTCGGGTCGCTGGCGCACTGGTCCGTCACCGCGGGCGCCAGCGGTTCGTACGTGAGCTGGCACACTAACCGCGAGTTCTTCTATGCCCAGGGGAACTACCAGTCCCGTCGACTCTCCCTCTACGCCGTTCAGGAGGTCGACTACTATCGGAACTGGCGTCGCGTGGGTACGAACGAGAAGATGCTCTCGCCCACGAGTACGTTCGCGAACGTGCAATACCAAGTGACCGATGCGGTGAGTGTGAACGCCGGCATCGATAACCGTCGCAACGTGCGTCTCTATTACTACGTGATCAACCCGGCGATCCTCTTCGACGATACGTTCCGCCGTGGGGTGTGGGCCGGAGCGGCCGCGCGCCTCGCTGGACATTTCCAAGTCACGGTCGACGCCCGCACCAACCACGACGACACCTTTGGCGATGCGAATACCTACACGCTGGGCCTTGGGGCCGACCGGCTGACGTCGGTCGACCTGAGCCTGCGCTCACGGAGCACACGCTACACGATGGGCCGCCGACAGGGGTGGCTCAACTCTCTATCGCTCGGACTCGAGCCGTTCGGGCGCAGCAGCGTACAGCTCACGTCCGGGTGGCGCACGGAGCACGACACCTCGACAGCGCCGACGCTCAACGTACGCTGGCTGTCTGCGGACATCGATGTCAGTCTCGCTCGCTCGCTGTTCGCGATTCTCTCGATGTACCGCGAGCGGGGCGGCATCGAGGCCCACGACCTCCTGTACACGGGGCTGAGCTACCGCTTCTGATCTGCCGCCGCGCCTTCATGAAGACGGCAACTTCCGACTGAGCCGGAACGCGCCACCCTGGCGCGTTTCGGACTACTTCGGGTCTACGCGAAACTACGGTAGGTCGGGCGCAACCCGCTCTGATTGCGGCAGTTGGTTCCCTCATGAGGGCGCCGTACGCTTCTTGCCATCGCGTGTGGCGTGTTCCGCTCCCCGCTACTGGTCGTCGGTGTCACCCTCGGCCTACCACTCACGGCGGCGGCCCAGCAGGTCGCGGTGTCGAGCCCGCACGGCCCGCTCGCTGAAGCGTGCAGCGTCTGCCACAGCCCGGAGGCATGGTCGCCGGCCCGGATCGATCGATCGTTCGATCACGGGAAGACGGCCCGGTTTCCGCTCGTCGGCGCGCACGCCTCGGCGACGTGCCGGGCCTGTCATCGCTCGCTCGATTTCCAGGGTACGCCACGGGGTTGTGCATCGTGCCACACCGACCCGCACCGCGGCGAGGTGGCAAACGAATGCGGGCGCTGCCACTCGACGCGGAGCTTTCTCGATCGCGTGGGCATGACCGGGGCGCATCAGCTGACGCGATTTCCCCTGACCGGAAGCCACCTGACGCTCGATTGCGAAGCCTGTCACGTCGCTCCCCAGGGCCGACTGATGTTCGTCGCCCTCTCCGGTGAGTGCGCGTCGTGCCACTTGAAGGACTATCAGGCCACGACCGATCCCGCACACGCGACCGCGGGATTCGTGACCGACTGCGTACAGTGCCACGCGACCATCAGCTGGCTGCGGACGCGGTTCGATCACGCCGGGACCGGGTTCGCTTTGACCGGAGCGCACCTGCGGATCACCTGCTCCCAGTGTCATGGCGTCGGGCCGTTCCAGGCGCTTTCCGCGTCGTGCGTGTCCTGCCACCAGGCGGACTACAACCGGACCACGGATCCCAATCACCAAGCGGCCCAGTTTCCCACCGACTGCGTGTCGTGCCACACGACGAACTCGTGGGCCGGCGCCAGGTTCAACCACGACGGACTGTTCTTCCCGATCTTCTCGGGTTCGCATCAGGGGCGGTGGTCATCCTGCTCGGCTTGTCATACGAATCCCAACGACTATCGCGTTTTCGACTGCCTGTCGTGCCACGGCAACGCGCATCCGGGTCGAAACTACACGAGCCAGCAGTGCTACAGCTGTCATCCGCGCGGAACCGGAGGCGACGGATGATCCGGCGGACGGGCGGCTGGATGCTCGGCGTGCTCGCGCTGGCTGCGCCGCTCCCCGGTCAACGGCCCGCGGACACGCTCCGCTGGGCAATGGTGACGTACCTGACCACCGCATCGGCCTACATCGACGCGGGTCGAGCCGAGGGCGTGACGCTCGGTGCGCGGGTGGACGTCGTGAGGGGTGGGGAGTCGGTGGCGCGGCTGCGGGTCGCCTTCCTCGCGACGCACCAGGCCGCGTGCGACATCGTGGTTTCTACGACGACCCTCGCCGTCGGCGACTCGGTCCGCTACGCGCCCGCAGTCTTGCCGCCAGACTCGACGCCACGGCCCGTGCTCACGTACGCTCCGGTGGCGCCGCGTTCGGCGCCGCGCCCCGGGAGCGCAGTGCGAGGCCGGGTCGGTCTCTACTACCTCACGGTGCGCCAGCAGGACGGAAGTGGCGCGATCCTTTCGCAACCTTCCGGAGATCTCCGGTTAATCGGCTCGGGCCTCGGGGGAGGCGGCGTCGGGCTGCTGCTCGATGTGCGGAGCCGATACCTCACTCAGGTGCGCGCGGACGGACTGGGGACCGATTCCCGGGCGCAAACGCGGGTGTACCAGGGCGCGCTCAGCTGGCAGACTCCGGCATCGCCGTTCCGGATCACCGCCGGTCGACAGTTCGCTCCCGGGATCGTGACGGCCGGTCTAGTGGACGGGGTGTCGGGGCAGATCGATCGACCGGGGTGGGGCGGCGGGGGATTCGTCGGCACGCAGCCGGAACCCCTGAACCTTGGCTTCTCGAGTCAGATCTCGCAGTTCGGCGCGTACGTGCAGCGTCGTAGCTCCCCCGACCTGCGCGAGCGCTGGTCGGTGACCGGGGGGCTCAGCGGATCGTATCTCAGGACCGCAACGAATCGCGAATTCATTTACCTGCAAGGAGACTACGCGACGCAGCGGTTATCGCTATACGCCGCGCAGGAGATCGACTATTACCGGCCATGGCGGCGTGTGGGTGGCGAGAGCGCCCTTTCACCTACGAGCTCGTTTGCGACGCTGCAGTTTCAGCTCACTGACGCGGTCAGTCTGACGGCCGGGCTCGACAACCGGCGCAACGTGCGGCTCTACCGGGACGTGGTCAATCCAGAGATCGCGTTCGACGACAGCTTTCGGCGGGGGGCCTGGGCGGGCGTTGCAGCACATGCCGGGCGATTCCAGGTGGGGCTCGACGGCCGTTTGTCGAGCGGAGGCTCGACGGGGCTCGCGTCATCCTACACCGTCTCGCTGGAGGCCGACCGGATTACCGGCTGGGAATTGCGTTTGCGGTCGCGCGGCACACGCTATACGAGCGTGGGCCGCGGGGGCTGGCTTGGGGCGCTATCGCTCGGAGTCGATCCCTGGAGTCGCGGCAGTCTGCTCGTTACGGGAGGGTGGCGCTCGGAGCGAGACGCGACGATGTCCACGGGCACGCTGACGATCCGGTGGGTGTCCGCCGACCTGGACGTGAACGTCTTCCGGGCCTGGGCTGCGGTGCTGTCGGTGTACAGCGAGCGTGGTGGAACCGCGCCGCACGATCTGCTCTACTCAGGGATGATGCTGCGCTTCTGAGGGTGTGATCTTTGCGCGAGTTGGGGCCCGGTGATCACCGGGCCCCATTGGCGCTCAATGCGTGCGGCGGGTGGTTGTTCTCGGCCTTGGCTTCGGCTTCGGTTTCGCGCCCGCTGGTTTGGCCGCGGGCGCAGGCAGTGGGATGTTGCTGTTCCAGGCGACGTCGGCGATCAACCACTTGCTGCCGACCAGATGCCAGTGGATGAGGTACTTCCCGGTATCCGCAATGGCCTGCATCCCCGGGGGAGAATGGGCGCCGGGTTTGACTTCGAGGGTGTAAGCTCCCCGCGATATGGCGAGGGGTCCGTTCACGAGGACCTCATCCGTGGAGATGCTGATGGTGGTTTGTCCCTGACTCATCTGCTGTGTCTGGAAAGCCTGAATGGCGGGCCGGCCAACGCTCGGTGGTGCGTTCGGCGGCAGCTGCTCGCCCTGCTCGGTGAACAGCATCGCGATCGAGTCCGGTTGATCGGCGGCGGTATAGCGCTCCCAGCTGCGCGCGATGGCCTCGAAGATCGGCCGCGCCGCGGCGACCTCGCGCGACATCCGCGCCTGGGCCTGTTCGGGGGTCTCGGGCTTCATGCAACCTGACAACAGGAGCACCAGGGCGCTGGACGCGCCAACTGCAGCACGCATGGAATTCCTCCGTAGGAACGTGGTGGATCGCCGCATCACTGTCTTCACCCAGCGTGAAGTCTAACGGTCACGCGTCTGCAGCGCCTTCGCGTGGGGACGTATCGCTATCTCGAATTCTTCCAGGCGCGCAGCGACTGGGTACTCCCCGGCTTTGGCGCCTTGGATTTCTACCACGACAGTTGCCGCGAATTCTGTCTCGGCGCGGGACGAACGCTCTACACCAGCAAGGTCGTCACATGGCTGGAAGAGCTCTACTTCGCCCAGGCGACCCGGTCTCTGGCGCAGCGGGCGCGCTATCTCTGGCCGTGGACGATCGTGGATGTGCGGTTCACGTCACGGCTTACGGGCGAGGTGGTGTACTTCCCCTATGTCCCGGTCAACCACTCTGCCCACTTCCGGCACGTTCTGAAGCGTGCGAAGGTCGAGTACGCGCCAAGCAAGGCGTGGAAGGTGGGCGGTGGGTATGGGGCGTATCAACACAGTGGCCAACCGTGGCAGAACAAACCGTCTGTCACGACGACGTTCGCCACCAACGTGGGATCGTTCGAATTCTGGCTCCAGAAGATGCCGGGCGGGGCACAGGTGCAGCTGCGCTATCAGCTCGTCTGGCATTAGTGCAGGCATGACGGGTCATCGACGTCCCGCATAAGTTCGCCACGACGGGCAACACTTCGGTACGGTAGTTCGCATCCGGCGACCGCATTCTGTGGGGTGCTTGCCCGTGTCCGCTCCGCCGCCGTGCTCGGCATCGACGCCTACCTCGTCGACGTCGAAACCGACATCGCCAACGGCCTGCCCACGTTCGCCACCGTCGGTCTCCCCCATGGAGCGGTGAAGGAGGGCCGCGAGCGCGTCTACTCGGCGATCGCCAACACCGGCTACACCTTCCCGCTGAAGCGCATCACGGTGAACCTCGCCCCGGCCGACGTGCGCAAGGAGGGCTCGGCGTTCGACCTGCCGATCGCCGTGGGGATCCTCGCCGCCACCGAACAAATCGGGCTCGAACGACTGGGGAGGGTCGTCGTCCTGGGGGAGCTAGGCCTCGAAGGCGCGATTCGACCGGTGCGCGGCGCTCTCCCCGTGGCGTTGGCGGCCCGCGCGGCTGGCGTCGACGCGCTCGTCCTCCCGAAAGAGAATCTGGGCGAAGCGGGCGTCGTGTCGGGGCTCAAGGTCCTCGGTGCAAGCGGCCTCGCCGAGCTCGCCGACTTCCTCGATGGGAAGCTCGAGCTCCCCGCCGCCGACGTCGATCTCTCGAGTCTCCTCGCCGAGCGCGCGCGGGAGGACGTCGATTTCGCCGAAGTCAAAGGCCAGCCGCATGCCAAGCGCGCGCTCGAAGTCGCAGCGGCCGGATCGCACAATCTCCTCATGGTTGGGCCGCCCGGCAGCGGCAAGACGATGCTGGCGCGGCGCCTCCCCACGATCCTGCCGCGCATGAGCCTCGAAGAGGCGTTGGAGACGACGAAGATCCACTCCGTTGCCGGCGTCCTGGCACTCGGCGAGTCGCTCGTAGCGCGACGACCGTTTCGCGCTCCTCACCACACCATCTCCGACGCCGGCTTGATCGGGGGCGGATCCTACCCGCGCCCCGGCGAGGTGAGCCTGGCGCACGGCGGCGTGCTGTTCCTCGACGAGTTGCCGGAGTTCCG
>DASTHG010000420.1:0-7671 GCA_035718325.1 Gemmatimonadales bacterium
CCGACCCGGGCGAAAAGGCCGTGGGTCACCTCGAGACTGATTATCTCGCTTTCGGTCCAACCCCCGATGCAGCCCTCGCGCCGGTGCTGGCGCTCTCCCTTGCTGAGGTGAAGGCGCACCTCGACGCCTGCGTGGCGCGGCGCGGCCCATGACGACCGGCGTCGTGCTGACCCGAAGCGGCGGCGGCACGTACCGCGTGCATACGCCGGAGGGAGAAGTGACGGCGGTGCTGCGGGGCAAGCTCAAGCAGGACGACGACGACCGGGTGGTTGCGGGAGACATCGTGGAGCTGGCGCTGCACCGCGAGGGTCCCGCGACCGTCGAGCGCGTGCACACCCGGAGAAGTGTTCTGGCCCGCCGTCGAGCCAGCGGCGGGCGCGGCGTGCGCCGCGCGCAACCGATCGCGGCCAACGTCGACCAGGTCGTGGTGGTCACGTCGGCCCGCGATCCGGAGCCGAACCCCCGCATGCTCGATCGCTTCCTCGTCATCGCCGAGGCGAACGGGCTCCCCGCCGCGGTGGTGGTGAACAAGGTCGAGCTCGATCGCGACGTGGTCGAGACGTTCGGGCGGCGCTTCGCGGCGGCTGGCTACCAGGTGCTCGCGACGTCGGTGAAGGTTTCGGAGGGACTCCCAGCCTTGCGCGATCTGTTACGGGGACGCGAATCGGTCTTCACCGGGGCGTCGGGTGTCGGAAAATCGAGCCTCTTGAACGCGCTCGAGCCCGGGTTGAAGCTCCGCATCGGCGCGATCAGCGAGAAGTGGCGGACCGGGACGCACACGACGCGCGCCGCCGAGCTGGTGCCGTTGGCGGTCGGCGGCTACGTGGTGGACACACCCGGGATGCGCGAAGTGGGAGCGTGGGGAATCGGGCCCGACGAGCTTGGCGCATGCTTTCCGGAATTCCGTCCCTTGCTCGATCAGTGCCGCTTCGATGATTGCCGCCACAAAGCCGAGCCTGGATGTGCCGTGCGCGCCGCCGCCGCCCGAGGCGCGGTCGATCCTGACCGGCTGCTGTCTTATGAGCGGATCTTCGAGGAAATCAACGTTCCTTCCTGGTCCACCGATTCGCATCGCGAGTCCTGAGCTTGGTCATCACCGCGGCGAACGCCTGATCGAGATCGATCTCCTGCGCATTCGCGAGGCAGATCACCACGAACAGGATATCGCCCAGCTCGAGCGCGAGGTCGCCGTCAGCCTCACCGGGCTTCTTCTGCTTCTCGCCGAAGCGATGATTCACTTCACGCGCCAGCTCCCCCACCTCCTCGGTGAGCCGGGCGAGGATCGTGAGCGGAGGGAAGTAGCCTTCCTTATATTGTCGCATCCACTCGTCGACCGTCGCCTGAGCTTCGCGAAACGCCACAGGAGTCTCCGTCGCTAGGATGGGTGTCGACTCGCTGCTCGTCACGCCGTTCGCAGGAGAGCGCTACGCCGATGGGGCAGCGCTCTCGCGCCTCATCGCGCCCCCCTATGACGTGATCTCCACCGAACAACGCCGCCGTTACGCCGCCGCCGACCCGCACAATATCGTCCACCTCATCCTCCCGGAAGCCGCGGGCGAGACCAACCGCTACAAAGCCGCCGCGTCGCAGCTCGCCGCGTGGCGCGCTGCGGGCGTGTTCGTGCGCGACCCAGGACCCGCGGTGTACGTCGTCGCACAGGAGTTTCAGACACCCGCGGGCGAGCGCCACACGCGGGTCGGCATGTTCGCCGCAGCCGCCACCGAGCCGTATGAGTCCCGTCGCATTCGGCCGCATGAGAAGACGCACCGCGGTCCCAAGGTGGACCGGCTGGAGCTGCTGCGCGCGACCCATACCAATCTCGAATCGATCTTTCTCCTCGCCCCCGACGCCGATGGCGCGCTCGCGGCTGGCCTGCGCGCCGTGGTGCACGGGTCGCGTTCCCCCGACGCCACCGCCGAGCTCGACAGCGTCACGATCCGTCTGTGGGTCGTGTCCGGAGCGGATGCCGAACGCCTTGCGGGGGCCGCCGCCCCGCCGCTCTACATCGCCGATGGCCACCACCGCTTCGAGACGGCAGTGGCCTACGCCGGCGAGAACCCCGCCGCGCAGCGGCTGCTCGCGTTTGTCGTGTCGACGCGAGATCCGGGGCTCGTGGTGCTGCCGACGCACCGCGTCATCTACGCCAGTGACCGCGACGTCCACGGTCTCGAGCCGGGATGGCGGAAGTACTTCGACGTCCAGCCCCTCCTGCCGGATGCGGATCCTGTGGCGCTGTTGACGACCGCCGGGCGCGATCGCACCGCTTGCGTCGTCGCCACCGAAGGGAAGAAGGATCTGCTGCTCGTTCTGCGCCCGGACGCGCCGCTCGGCTCGATCGTCGAGCTGGGTCGCACGCCGGCCGTGCGCTCGCTCGACGTCGCGATCGTCGAGCGCCTCGTCGTCCAGGAGATCCTGGCCTCCGGCCGCTCGACCCCGACCCTGACCTACACGCCCAACGCCGCCGCCGCGCTCGAGCTGGCCCATCTGGGCAAGGCGCTCGCCGCGGTGCTGCTCAATCCCACGCGGGTAGACCAGGTACTCGCCGTCGCCGACGCGGGCGACGTCATGCCGCCGAAGTCGACCTACTTCGTCCCCAAGGTCCCGAGCGGGCTCGTGCTGCGGCAGGTGGACGAGTAGCGCGCGCTGTATCTTGTCGCCTATGCCGGGACGCCCGCGCGAGCGCATTCTCGCCAACCTCGAAACCGTGTACCGCGAAGCATACGATCGCGCCAAATCGGCGGGCGACGAGCGCCGCATGCTGGATCTCGACGCCGCCTTCCAGCGCGAGCAGCTGCTGCTCGAGGTGCTGCTCGACATCCGCGACGCGATGAACACCCCTGCCCGTCCCGACTCGCCCGGCGTCGACCCGATCGCCGCCCTCGATACGATTCGCCGCGTCACCAAGCTGCGCTGATCAGGAGACTCGCATGACACGCACGGTCGCCGCCGGGATGCTCGTCTGCCTCGCTGCCTGTGGCGGGAACACCGCCGACACCGTCATCACGCACGGCATGGTGTGGACCGGCCTCTCCTCGGGCGATGCACGGCCGGGAGCCGTCGCGATCAAGGCCGGCAGGATCCTCGCGGTCGACGACTCAGGCGTCATCGCCCGGTACATCGGCGCATCCACCCAGGTAATCGACGCCCACGGCGGGCTCGTGATGCCGGGCTTCGCCGACGGACACACGCACTTCGTGGACGGTGGATTCCAGCTGGCGTCGCTCGATCTCCGCAACGCCGCCACGCCGCAGGAGTTCATCCGGCGCGTCGCTGCGTTCGCGAAGACGAGGGCGCCGGGGCAATGGATCATCGGAGGCGACTGGGATCATACCCTGTGGCCAGGGCAACCGCTGCCGCACCGCGAGTGGATCGACTCCGTCACGCCGAACAACCCCGTTTTCATCAATCGACTCGACGGCCACGAAGCGCTGGCCAACACGGCGGCGCTCAACGCCGCGAAGGTCTCGAAGGAGACGCCCACACCATCGGGTGGAGAGATCCTGCACGACGCCCGCACCGGCGAGCCGACGGGAATCTTCAAGGACCAGGCGCTCGACTTGATTTACAAGGCCGTCCCCGCACCGACATCCGAGGAAACGGACTCCGCCGTCGCCCGCGCGCTCGCCTATGCGGCGTCGCTGGGCGTGACGGCGACGGCCAACATGTCGGCGTCGTGGGCTGGGCTCGCGAGCTACCGGCGGCTCGAGAAGGCGGGCCGCATGACGCTGCGGGTCTACCTGTATCTCCCGATCGATCAATGGCGCGCGGTGGCAGACACGATTCACGCGAGCCGCGCCGGAGACGACTGGGTGAAGATCGGCGGATTGAAGGGGTTCATGGACGGCTCGGCGGGCGCGCGCACAGCGTACTTCTTCGACGCGTACAACGATTCTGCGGGCTACCACGGCTTACTGCAAAACCCCGAAAAGGACATGGCGACGTGGATCGGCAACGCCGACTCGGCGGGGCTGCAGATCGCGGTCCACGCCATCGGCGACCGCGCCAACGCCGATCTGCTCGCGATGTACGACAGCGTCGCCAAGGCACATGGACAGCGTGACCGGCGCTTCCGGGTCGAGCACGCGCAGCACCTGCGCCGCGAAGATATCCCCAGATTCGGCCAGGGGCGGATCGTGGCGTCGATGCAGCCGTATCACGCGATCGACGACGGCCGCTGGGTCGAGCAGCGCATCGGTCCGCAGCGCATCAAGACGACGTATGCATTCCGGGACCTCCTGAATACGGGCGCACCCCTCGCGTTCGGATCTGACTGGACCGTCGCGACGATCGATCCGCTGTGGGGCGTCTATGCCGCCGTCACCCGTCGCACCCTCGACAACAAAAACCCCGGCGGCTGGGTCCCGGAGCAGAAGATCACGCTCGCCGAGGCGCTCAAGGCCTACACGGCGAACAACGCCTGGGCGGTCTTCGCCGAGCACCAGTGGGGCACGCTCGCCCCCGGCATGGATGGGGACGTCGTGGTACTGGACCACAACCTGTTCACGATGGCGCCGGAGTCGCTGGCGACGGCGCGGGTCGTGGTGACGATTGTCGGTGGGAAGGTCGTTTATCGGAAAGCCGATAGCCGATAGCCGATAGCCGATAGCCGATAGCCGTCAGCCGTATCTGAGCCCCGCCGCCCTGAGCGTCAACGGTTCTGCGTCGCCGTTTTCAACACCTGCCTCCAGGATTTCGCCCAGCACGAGGGTGTGATCGCCGGCGGGGAGCGTAGCGACAGCGCGGCATTCCACCCATCCCACCGCTTCGGTCAGCACCGGGGTCTGCGCGGCCGGCGCCGGCTTCGTTTTGACCCCCTTGAGTGTCCTTCCCAGCTTTGCCGCGAGGTCGCGCTGCTCTGTAGTCAAAAGGCTGACGGCGAAGTGATGGGCGTCACGGATGAGGCTGATCGTCCCCGAGGTATTCTCGATGGCGACAGCGAGCATCGGCGGCTCGAATGATGCTTGGGTAATCCAGTTTGCGGTCATACCGTGCTCGTCGCCGTCGTGGGTGACGGTGACGATGTAGAGCCCGTAGGGGAAGCGCTCGAGAATCGTCCTCGCGGTAGCAGCGTCCATTGCAGAAAATTGGCCATCTCGTGCCCGGATTGCCATCTTGAGGTCGGGGGAGCCGTCCATGAACGCCCGCAACGCGCTGCTCGCATGCCTGACAGTCTTCGCCACGGCGAGGATGGCCGCGCAGCAGGCTGCGTCCCTCGGCGATCTGGAAGCCCGCGTCCGCGCGGACTCGAATGACCCTCTCGCGCTGTACTATCTCGCCCAAGCGTATGCGGATTCCGGACGCACGGAAGGGGCCCAACACCTTCTCGAGACCGTCGTCAAGATCGACGGGGAGTTCGCTGCCGCTTATGCGCTCTTGGGCCGCCTGGAGATCTTCCGATCCGGGCCCAACGGAGCCTTTCTCGCCCGCGCCGCCGACTTGTATCCTGAGCTGCTAGGCGATTCTTCCCGAGATTCCGCGACGCTGCTGTTCCGCAGGTCGGCACAACTGGACCCGATGCAGGAGCTTGATCCGCCTGCTGCATTCGAGGAGGCGGCGTCGTGGCGATCCCCGTATTGGGGCGCCCTGCAGGAATTCTGGCACCGTCGTTTCGAGCGGGCGGCTGCGAAGCTCGGAGAGGCCATCGCGAAGGCGGATCACAAGCATAAGCCTCCATCTCTTGGCGTGTTGTGGTACCATGCCCTCGCTGAGTACGACTTGCAGCATCTCGATTCGTCGGCTGTGGACCTTGAACGGCTGTTGAGGGCGCTGCAAGGTGACTCCTCGGCTGTTCCGGGGAACACCAGTCAACGTGTCCGGTACGCGCTGGCGTACGTGGATCAACAGGCCGGCCACGCCCAGTCCGCGGAGAGTCTCTATCAAGAGGTAATCGAGCGAGACTTGAGTCTCGACCTCGCTCACATGCAGCTGGCACGGCTCTATGAGAACGCCGCGCGTTGGTCGGAAGCGATCCGCGAGCGGCGTGCGGCTCTCGAGATCGCCCCGGAGAACTCATCGTTCCTGTATGATCTCGGCGTGACGCTTCTGGAGGCCGGGCAATTGAGCGAAGCAGCGGACATACTCCGCGACGTCATCCTCAGGTGTCCTCGGAACACACGGTCGTACTATGCCTTGGGGTTGACGTTGGAGCGTTTGCAGCAACCGCAAGCGTCCCGCGACGCCTACGACCTGTTTCTGAAACTCGCTCCCAGCCGCTACGCCGACATGATCGCCGACGCCAAAGAGCGGTTGGCCCATCTGCCGCCATGACCCGGAGTCGACTGATGCGGAGCTTGCTGTTCAACGTCGTTCTCGTGATTCCCGGAATCTGCGCCGCGCAGACGGTCCCCCAAACCGCAGCCGCGTCCGGCTACATGGATCGCTACCGCGAGCTGCTGAGTCTCGTTCCCGTTCCCGGGAGAGTCGCCGACGTCAACCATCTCGTCCTGACACGCGATGTTGGACAACTGACGTTGGAGCATGGGCAGCTGTACTTCCTGTCTCCGGTGGGCGGCCGCACCGTCGGCGTCGCCTTTCGAGGATCGGGAAGCTTTGCGTTCGCGCCTCCCGTCCCCGCAGAGCAGGTTGAGCTGCAGCGGTTCGCCGGCAACCCGACGCTGAGCGACAGCTTCACCGAAGTCATCCTGCTGTTCGCCGATTCCACGCCGCACGAGCTCCAGGCGCTCGCAAGCATCCGAGGAGATGCGCCACCGGATCTCGCAGGGCAGGTCCGGGACCTGGTCGAGTCTTTGCGCGGCGACAACGAAGGCGCCTACAACGACCGAACGATCGGCCCGCTGCTCAATGGCGATACAACCGGGTTCTTCCTCGCCCGCATCGAGCGCACGCACGGCGGAGCGGTGCTGTTCGAGATCGACCCGTCCGCGAGTGAAGCGGTGCAGCTCTACCGGCCCGTGAACAAGGCGCGCTGGGGCGAGAACTGGGCGGTCGTGACCGAGTTCCCGCCGCAGAAGCCGGGTCCCGGCTCAGGGGCCTGGTGGTACCGCAAGCGCCTCACCGTGCCGAGCTACCGCATCGACGTTCGCCTCACCCCCACCGGCTCAGCGGATCTCGACTTTGCTGCGTCGGCAACCCTCTCGTTGAAAGCGGAAGAGCCGCTCGGCCCCTGGCTGTTGTTCTCCTTGCACCACAAGCTGCTCGTTGACTCGGCGCGCTGGGCGGGCGGCGACGCGGCCGCGGTGTTCAAGGCGAAGGACAACGACGACCTCTGGGTCCGGGCACCGCACCGCCTGGCGACGGGCGACTCGTTGACCCTGACGGTCTACTATCACGGCGACCTTATCGATCGATTCCTGAACTGGTTCTACATCGATCCGACGGCAGCGTGGTACCCGATCAACGGTCAGGGCGTCAATTTCGCGACCTTCGATCTCACGTTCCACTCGCCGAACTGGTACCCGCTGGCCAGCGTCGGCGACCGCGTGGACTCGAGTGAGACCCCGAAGGTGATGACGACCCACTGGGTCACCCGCCTGCCCACGTCGTACGCCACGTTCAACCTGGGCCTGTTCGACAACTACCACGTGCAGCAGGCGGACGCGCCTCCGCTCGATGTGCTGCTGTCGGAGGACGCGCATCGAGAGCTGCGACGCCAACTCGCGCTGCAGGGCGCGATGATCCCGGAACAGAGCCACATGAAAGAGAACGTCGCGT
>DASTHG010000421.1:0-9002 GCA_035718325.1 Gemmatimonadales bacterium
AGATGACGCTCATGCCGGCCCAACGACTCGAGCCTCACGTGCCGGCGATGCGCCGCAAAGGCCGGCTCGCCGTTGGGGCGGACGCGGACATCACCATCTTCGACCCTGCGACCGTGATCGATCGCTCGACCTATCGCGAGCCGGCGCTTGCGCCGGCCGGCATTCGGCACGTGATCGTGAATGGGGTATCAGTCGTCGCGGCGGGGCGGGCCGTTGAAGGCGTGGCACCGGGGCAGCCGGTGCGGGGGCCAATCCATGAATGATCTCGACCTGCCGAAGCCGCCCAAGCCGAGGCCGCCCGAACCGCGGGAGCCTGCGCCGTTACCGCGGCCCCCCAAGCCCCCGCAGCCTCCAGAGCCCTGGGGTTGAGCCACCACACGGGAGCACAATGAAGAAGACCGCAAATGCCCGGTTCGCCATCACGAGCTGGGACGAAAAGCCCTACAGCGAGGGACCTGATCTCCCGAAGCTCACGCGCGCCACCGTGCAGAAGACCTTTACCGGCGACATCGTGGGGGAAGGGCAAGTCGACTACCTCATGATGTACCGCAGCGACGGGACGGCGACGTTCCTGGGACTCGAGCGGATCACCGCACGCGTCGACGGCAAGAGCGGCACGTTTGTGCTCCAACGCACGGGAGTGTTCGAGGACGGTCAGGCCAAAGAGTCGTATTCCGTGGTCCCTGGCTCCGCCTCCGGAGCCCTGCGCGGGCTGCGAGGGGAAGGCAGATCGTCTGTTGGGCACGGCATGGAGCACCCGTTCACCATGAGCTACGAGTTTGTGGAGGAGACTCCATGACCGGGCAGGGCTCTACCGGAAACGTCATTGCCGCCCTCGCCAGCTTCTTCATTCCGGGGTTAGGCCAGCTGCTCCAGGGACGCCTCCTCATCGCCATCATTCAATTCGTCCTCGCGGGGATCCTCTGGTTCTTCCTGCTCGGCTGGATCATCCACCTCTGGTCCATCCTGGACGCCGCTCTGTGGAAGCCCAAGACGCCGCACGGATGAGTGAGCGGTCGCTCGGCGCTCTTGCCTTCGCTGTCTCGCTGGATTAGGACCAGGTCATGTCCGACACCTGGGATGACGGCGCCACCTACGAACCGTACATCGGCCGCTGGAGCAGGCTGGTGGCGCAGCACTTCATCGACTGGCTGGCGCTGCCGCACGGGGCGGCCTGGCTCGACTTCGGGTGTGGTACGGGGGCGCTGAGCCAGACGATCCTCGCCCGCGCCAACCCGCGCGTTGTCATCGGCTGCGACCGCTCCCCGGGGTACATCGCGTACGCGCAATCGCAAACATCCGATGCGCGGGCCCGATTCGGGCTGGCGGAGCTTCCGGAGCTGCCCCGGATCGCCGGCGGCTTCGACGCGGCGGTCGCGGGCCTGGTGCTCAACTTTCTTCCGGTTCCGCTCGAGGGAGTCCTCGCCATGCGGGCGCGGGTGAGACCAGGAGGGACGGTGGCCGCCTACGTCTGGGACTACGCCGAGCGCATGGAGCTGATTCGCCGTTTCTGGGATGCTGCCATCGAGCTCGACGAAACGGCGCTCCCGCTCGACGAGGCGCAGCGATTTCCACTGTGCCGCCCTGAACCGCTGGCGCTTCCATTTCTCGTCGCCGAACTTCGAGAGGTTGCCGTGCGCGCGATCGAGGTACCGACCGTGTTTCGGAATTTCGACGACTACTGGAAGCCGTTTCTGGGCGGCCAGGGACCGGCACCAGGCTATGCCCGGAGCCTCACTCCCGGACGGCTGGCAGAGCTGCGCGAGAGTCTGCGACGCCGATTGCCGGGCACTCCGGACGGCACGATCGCCCTGAAGGCGCGGGCTTGGGCGGTGAAGGGGGTTGTGGCCTGATCCGCCAGGAGATGCTGCTCACTGAATCTGCTCGTTTCTCGAACTCACTGGAGACTCAACCGTATGAATGAACCGCAGCTGGTGGGACAGTCGCTGCAAGCATCGCTGACCGTGAAGGACCTCGAAGCGAGCGTCCGCTGGTATACGGAGGCGGCAGGATTCACCGTATCGCGCCGCATCGAGCGCGACGGCAAGGTGCGCAGCGTGGCAGTGCAGGCCGGCGACGTCCGGATCCTGCTGAATCAAGACGATGGCGCGAAGGGGTGGGACCGGATCAAGGGGCAGGGAATGTCGTTTCAGATCAGCACCACCCTGCCGATCGACCCGATCGCCGAACGCATCAAGGCGCACGGGGGCACGCTCGAGACGGAGCCGCAGGACATGCACTGGGGCGCGCGGATTTTCCGTGTCAAGGACCCTGATGGGTTTCACTGGACGATCTCGCGAGCCCTGGCGCAAACCAGCTGAGCGCGTTTCTCGCCGCGGAGTGGCGGCACCTCGTGATGTTCAACTACGAGATGGACCCGTCGCTCCTCGGGCCGCTCGTGCCGCGCGGCACCGAGCTGGACACCTGGAAAGGGACCACGTACGCCAGCATCGTCGCGTTTCGCTTTCTGCGCACCCGTATTCTGGGAATCCCGGTTCCGTTGCATCGTGATTTCGAAGAGGCGAACCTGCGGTTCTACGTGCGCTGCCGCTCGGGTGCGGAGCTGCGGCGCGGCGTGGTGTTCATTCGGGAGCTCGTCCCGCGTCGCGCGGTTGCATCGCTCGCGCGCTGGTTGTACAACGAGCCGTATCGGGCGCTCCCCATGCGCAGCACCGTCGCGACCAGTCCTGAGCTCGCGGTGCAGTATTCGTGGCAGCTCGGGACCGACTGGCATACCGTGTCGGCGCGGACGGGGCAGCCGCTCGCGCTCCCCGCCGCCGGCTCGTTCGAGCAGTTCATCACGGAGCACTACTGGGGATACACGCGTCAACGTGACGCGTCGACGATCGAATACCACGTCACGCACCCGCCGTGGGCGGTGGCGCCGGCGGACTCCTACCGCATCGATGGCGACCTCACGGCGGTGTACGGGGCAGCGCTCGGCGCCCGCCTGGCCACGCCGGTCTCGGTATTCCTCGTCAATGGCTCGCCGGTTACCGTATCTCGTCCGGCCTCGTTGGGACGCGAGCAGGAGGAGTCATGAGAACCACGCTCGGCTTACTGATCGCACTCATCGCCGTTGCCGCTCACGCCGCGGCGCAAGCGGTCGACACGTTGAACCTCGCCGCGGTCGGCACTGACCCACACTGGAAGATCTTCGGCCGTACGGCCTCGGTCGTCGACATCAAGGGCAAGCACGCCGTGAAGCTCAGTGAAGCGATGGGGATGGGCGTCGTGTGGCTCGACAACTATGACTTCGCCAATGGCACAATCGACGTCGACCTCCTGGGTCGCAGCCAGCCGGTGCAGGGGAGCTTCGTCGGGATCGCGCTGCGCGTGGTGGACGGTCAGACGCACGACGCGGTGTATTTCCGGCCTTTCAATTTTCGTGCGACCGACTCGACGCGACACGCGCATGCGGTGCAGTACGTCTCTGATCCCGACTGGACCTGGCAACGGCTGCGCACCGAGCGGCCGGGGCTGTACGAACAGCCGGCCGTTCCGGAGCCGGACGGCGACGAATGGTTTCACGTGCGCATCGACGTGGCACGGGCCAGGATTCAGGTCTTCGTGAACGACGCCACTACACCGAGCCTGGTCGTCGACGCATTGAGTGCCCGGACGCATGGTCCCATCGGATTGTGGGTCGGTGAAGGGTCGGGCGGCTATTTCGCGAACCTGCGGGTCCGGAAACGCACTCCCTAGGTGTGGACCTGCCCACGCTGCCGCCGCCGCTTCGCCAACCGGAATCAATCGCACGCTTGTGGGCGCCACGATCTCGCGCACCACTTCCGGGGTAAAGACCGCTCGATTCGCACGTTGTACAACGCGGTGCGCCGCGCGGTTGCCGAGTGCGGACCGGTGACGGTCATTCCGGAGAAGACCCGCATCGCGTTCCAGGTGCGGATGTCGTTCGCCCAAGTCACACCGCGCACGCGCTGGCTCGATGGGCACGTGGTGCTGGCCCGGCGGTTACCGCACCCGCGGTTTCGCCGCATCGACACGATCTCGGCACGCAATCACGTGCACCATTTCCGCTTGACGTCACCGGCCGATATCGATGAGGACTTTCGCGCGTGGCTGCGGGAGGCGTATGCTGTCGGGAAGCAGGAGCACCTGCGGAGGAGTGAGTGACTGGTGGGGCATACCGTGGGGACCTATCTGGACGATCGCCACCATCGTGAAGAACCTCGGTGGAGGCCTCGACGTGACACACCTGGTGCTGCGACCGGCGAGCCCACCGTCGCCCACTACCCGGGGTGGCACGCCCGTTCACTAACCTGGTGACCACAAACGTCGTCGTCTGATGCCGTTCACCCTCTCGCACCCCGCCGCAGCGGCACCCTTCTGGCCGCTCGTCCGCCGCAACTGGCTGCCGCTGAGCGCCCTCGCCATCGGAATGCTGTCGCCCGACTTCGAGTATCTCTGGCGACTCCGCACCGAATGGCGCGTGAGCCACACCCCGCTCGGCATACTCGACTTCTGTCTCCCGACTGGGCTCGCTGCGCTAGGCCTCTGGGTCCATTTGGTACGGACACCGACCCGCGACTTGTTGGCGCTACCGAAGGACGTACGGGACACCTCGCCGCGCTGGTGGCTTGTTTCGGCCGCCGCGATCCTGCTCGGCGCCGCAACCCACATCGTGTGGGATGGATTCACGCACGGCTTCGACTGGGCGGTACGGCTTGTCCCCGGCCTGCAGCACACCGTCCGGCTGGGGAGCCTCTCGATTCCGGTCTTCAACCTGGTGCAACACACGAGCACCGTGATCGGCGGGCTGATCGTACTCGGCTGGCTGGTACACGAGATCCGTGGCGGGGAGCCGAGGGCGCTCCTCGCGCCCTGGCGCATCACCGCCTGCGGCGCACTGGTCACGGTGGCCGGGCTCGTCGCCATGTGGAATGCGCTCCGCGGCAGATCTGTGATCGGCTATTGGTCCGGCCAGGTCCTCCTCTCGCGAGCGGGTGTCGGCGGGCTGCTCGGGCTCGGGGTGGGGCTCGTGGCGTATGCGATCGCCTACCGCGTCATCCGGGCGGCCCCTGCGCGGGACAGTGCGTGAGCTGAGCAGCCGCTTGAAAAGGTCCGCGTCGCGGTGCACCTTATCCTCGCAAACACAAACAACTCGAGTCCGCGATGAAACGTTCCCGTCCCCGGCGCATCCGGCGCCGCGGCATCACGCGCATCGATCAAGCGACGACCCGTACCCATGGCTGGTTCGTTCGCAGCCAGTTCCGCGAGCGGGCCAACGGCACATACGGTCCTCGCCACCAGAAGTTCTTCGGCGACTATTCGTACGGTGGGAAGCGGCGCGCGCTGCAGGCAGCGAAGGCGTTCCTGGCCAGCGTCGCCTGAGGATCGGGCCGCTGGCCGATCGCTCGCCGCGGCGTACATCTGAGGTGTTGATTGGGTTCGTCTGTGGGGGGCCCGCAGATGCCGGATCGAGTTGCCGTCCACCGAGCCGCGGCAGTGTCGGTCGCTCTCCTCGCGCTGTCGGCGTGCGGTCCGTCGCTCGAGGAAGCGCAACGTGCGTGGCAACGCGACCATCCCGATGCCTATGTCTTCGAGTACCAGCGCAACTGCGTCTGCGCCGGAACCGGCCTGTGGTGGCGCGTGACCGTGCGGCGGGACACCGTCATCGCCGCAACGTTGCTCGACTCGTCGGACGTCGCCACCCGTAATCTCGGGGCCTCGCTCGGCATGCACCCCACCATCACGCAGCTGTTCGAAGGGATCGCCAACTTCGCGCAGTTCCCCCATACGTGGACCCGGGTCCACTATGACGCGAAATGGCACTTCCCGTCCGACGCCCGAGGCGATGTGACCAATCGCGTCGGGAAAGGATTTCATTTTTACGTGCGGAATTTTCATCCCACGCCATAACGACATCCGGAACCAGGTGGAGGAGCCGCGATGAAAACCACCAAGAACTTCGGCATGCTGTTGCTCGGCGCCTGGCTGATCCTCACCGGACTCCAGCAGCTCGCCCACCTCAGTTTCTCCGGGCTCTGGCTCATCATGGCGATTCTCGCACTCGGAGCCGGGATCCTGATCGTGGCGGGCAGGTAACAGGCGTCGTGTCCGGCACTTCAGCACTTGGCGGCGTCATCCTGCTCCTCCTGGTGATCATTGGAGTCGCGCGGTGGCGTCGCTTTCGAGAGTGAAGGGGCGGGTACGGTTGGCCGTGATGCTGTTGGTCTTGACCGGCATCGCGGCCACCGTCGCCCTCGCGCACCTGGATAATCTCCCAGCCTATCTGATGATCGCGCCCGGGTACCTGGTGCAGGCGTGGCTATTCGAGCGACACCTTGCGCTCGGGGGGTTCGGCTACCAAGCGACCATGGTGGGAACGTCGGCGCTCGTTTGGACCCTGATCCTGTTCGGCCTGACTACCCTGATCCGATTGGTCGTGCGAATGCTGCAGCGCCTCTCAGCGCCCGCCGCGAGGCACTGATGGATTCTTGATTGTCGCCGCCCAATCACGCAGGTTATGCGCTACATCCCGTCAAAGCCAGCCGTCTGCGCGGGGGGCGCGCCCTATGAGCATGAGTGCCGAACAGGCGAGAGGGGTCCTGGCGGCGTACCAGCAGGTCATCGTGGCATCGTGGCCGCAGCTCCATCCCGACATGGCCGCCAACGCGAAAGCGTGGTCCACCGCGGCGCCGGAGACACTGGAGCGCGAACTGCAGGACTATTTGCGGACTGCCGCCAACGCCCCGAGCCCCGTGCGCGTGTTCTGGAAGCTTTTGCCCGGGTACATCTTCGGCGGCTGCAATGAAGGCTTCGCGCGCGATGCCGGCCTCACCGTCGCCGACATGATCGGGCACGACGATTTCGACAAGCGGCTCCCGTGGGCGCACCAGGCGGCAAAGTACCGTTCCGACGACGAGGCGGTCGTCAAGTCCGGCCAGGCCCGGCTCGACATCGTGGAGCGGCAGCGTGACGCATCGGGACAGATCACCTGGGTGCGGGTGGGGAAGACGCCGATCCGCACGGCGACGGGGGTGATCGGTGTGCTGGGCGCGTACGAAGTGCTCGACGCCAAGACCGGTCACAAGCTCTTCGCCGAGAAGAGCCGGGGGGCCAAGAAGAAGCTCTAGATGGCGTTAAATCCCAAGGTCTGGTATCCGATCGCCGTCGCCGCGGGCGTCCTCAATCTCGTCGCGGTGCCGTTCTACATGGGCACGCACGCAGGCGTGCACGCCGTGCTCGCGGTCGGGTTCGGTCTGTGGGCCCAGCGCCTGCGCCAGCGCGCGGCGAGTGGCGCGCAATCGCAGGTCGAGTCCGGCTCCACGCAGCAGCTCCAGGAAGGATTCGAGGCCCTCGAAGCCGAGGTGGACCGGCTGCGCCTGGAATTGAATCAGACGCAGGAGCGGGTCGACTTCGTAGAGCGCGTGTTGGCGCAGAACAAAGAAACTGGACGGCTCCAGAAGTGACTGACCCGCGGTGGCTGCGGGCCGTCTTCCTCGTCGGAATCGCCTACCTCGTGATCGGCCTCGGCACGGCTGACTTGGCGAGATTGGGTGGCGGAGGGTGGCGGCTTGTGGCCTGGGCGACCAGCGCCGTGGTGTTTCTGGCGCACATCGCGTACGAGCGCACGCGGCTGCGCAGCGCCACGACGACGAGCGCGCTGCACGCCGCGCTGGCGGTCGCGCTGGGAGCGTTCGGGCTCGCGCTGGCGGCGACGTTGCGTGCGGCCGCCACGGGCAACTACCGTGGCGCCTTCGCACTCGCCCTGGTGGCATGGCCGGCGATGACGGGCATCGTGTCGTTCGTCGCCGCATGGGTGATGGTCACGGCCGCAGGCCTCCTCGGAAAGACGGCGCGTGAGTCTCGGTGACCGCGTCCGCGCCCAGGAAGCACGCCGCTGACCGCCTTGTCGTCCGCCTTCCAACGCCGCAGCTTTACGGAAAGCAAATCGTTCACGCAGCGATCCCAACCGAAAGGGCAGGGTGCACCTGATGGTGCCCATTAACTACGTCGCCGTCCTCGTGGCGGCGGTCGCCGTGTTCGTGCTCGGCTGGCTGTGGTACAGCCCGCTGTTGTTCTTCAGGCCGTGGATGCGACTGCGCGGTCTCGACCCCGAAGCTGCGATGAAGAACGCGAAGATGCCGGTGGGGAAGCTGGTGATCGAATTCGCGCGCTGTTTCGTGCTCGCGTTCGTGATCGCCCGCCTCGTCGCTCTGCTCGACATCCACAGCTACCTCATCGCCATCCACTCCGGACTGTTCCTGTGGATCGGGTTTCCACTAGTCCTGCTCACCGGCGCGGTCATCTGGGACAACGTCCCGTGGAAGGTGGCGGCGATCCACGCGGGAGACTGGCTGGTGAAGCTCGTGGTGATCCCGAGCATCATCTGCGCGATGCGTTGACGGACCCATGACCGATTTCGCACTCCCCGCCGATCTCACGTACAACCGCGGCCTGATCGACGACCCCAGAGCCTACGCCCGTGAACGCGGCGTGCGGTCATGGTTGTTCCTCGTAGGAGATGAATTCGCCGCCATGCCGGGCGGGATGTCTTGGGCGCAGGTGCAGGAATCGGTGCACGCCAGCGCGCGCGTGGTGAGCGACCCGCCACGTCAACTGACGCTCGACCTGGCCCGCCAGCACGTGGCGGCGCTCGATGCGCTGCCGCGCCCGACGCTGGTGTCGTGCCGCACCGGGCCGCGGGGCTCCGCCGTCGCGTATCTCTATGCGGGACTGAAGCAGGGTGTGACGTACGAGGAGGTGCTGCGGGCTGCGGAGCGCGACCAGGCGCCCTTTTGTGCCGCTGCCGACATAAAGGAATGGTTGCGCACGTCCCTCGAGGCGTTGCGCACGGAAACCGACGTACCGGCGAACACCCAGACCCCGAGGACCGCATGACGTTGCGCATCGGTGACAGCGCGCCTGACTTCCAGGCGGACACGACCCAGGGCACGATCAAGTTTCACGAGTGGCTCGGGCCCTCGTGGGGTGTGCTGTTTTCGCACCCCAAGGACTTCACCCCCGTCTGCACGACC
>DASTHG010000422.1:0-3456 GCA_035718325.1 Gemmatimonadales bacterium
CGCGTCGTGGGACCCGGCGTCGGACGCACCGGAGGATCGGCGCTGGCAACGGCGGGTGCGGCGGGTGCGGTCTCCGAAAGCCGCCCGCTCGCGGCGTCCCAGCGGAAGCGGCCCGCGAACACCGACGGAACGCAGTCCGAAAACCAGGCGAGCGGCAGAAACAACGTGTCGCGCGCGACGTACGATTCGTCCACCAGCTGGCACAACCGCGTTCCAATGCGTGCGTAGGGTGAGCCGTAGGCGAAGACGAATCCGGCTCCGTGCAGTACCACCGTCGCCCGTCCTCCTTCGATGGCCACCGCGAGGTCGAGCGGACCGGCGACGAGCGGCGCCGCGACCGCGGCGCCGCGCTCGTAGCTGATCGGCACGCTCGCGTCCCCGCGCGACGTCGTGATGTGCACCGAGTCGCGCGGCGGCGCCAACGCCTGCAACGCGAGCGACAATTGCAGGATCATGCGCGGCGCGCCCGGAATTCCCGCGCCACTTCCCGCTCGGTGGCGCGGCGCTTCAAGTCTTCGCGTTTGTCGTGCTGTTTCTTGGCACGCGCGAGGGCGATCGCCACCTTGGCGACGCGATCCTTGAAGTACAGCTCGAGCGGGATGAGGGTGAGGCCCTTCTGGGTGGTGCCGCCGATGAGCTTGCGGATTTCGGCCTTGTGCAACAGCAGCTTGCGGGAACGTGTCGGTGGCGGGTTGTTGTAGCTCCCTTGTGCGTAGGGCGAGATCGACAACCCTTCGAGCCACACTTCTCCACGTTGCACGTGCGCGTAGGCTTCGCCCAGACTCGCTTTCCCTTCCCGCAACGACTTGACCTCGGTGCCGGTGAGCACCAACCCGGCCTCCCACGTTTCCAGGAGGTGGTAGTCGTGTCGGGCGCGTGGGTTACGCGCGATGGAGGTCTTGTTCAAGTCACCCGGTCAAGATAGGAACGCGGTCGTAGAGGGTCAAGCCAAGCATTGACTTGGAGTTATACCGATACCTATACTTCGCGTTCCAAATAGCCGAAGTGGTGGAACTGGTAGACGCGCTGGCTTCAGGAGCCAGTGGGCGCAAGCCCGTGGGGGTTCGAGTCCCCCCTTCGGCATGCAGCGTCAATATCGTGTCAGCCGGGGATCGACCTCCACCGCCCACGCATCAATCCCACCCCGCACACTGCGCACTTTCGAGAACCCCGCCGCCCGCAGCAGCTCCACCGCCTGGCGCGAGCGCGTGCCGTGGTGACAATAGACGAGCACCTCGGCATGTCCGTCGAGCTCGCGCAGCCGGGCCGGCAGCTCGCGCAGCGGGACGTGGCGCGCTCCGTCGACGTGCACGATGTCCCACTCGAACGGCTCCCGCACGTCGAGCAGCACGACGGACTGCTCGCGGCCACGCGTCGCTTCGGCGTCGACGGCGGAGATCTCGCCGTCGGCGACGGGCGGCGCGCCGACACCGCAGAACGCTTCGTAGTCGATCAGCTGTGTGACGGTCGGATGCGGCCCGCACACCACGCACTCGGGATCCTTCGTCAGGGCGATCTCGCGGAATTGCAGCTTCATGCCGTCGAACAGCACCAGTCGGCCGATCAGTGATGTCCCCGTCCCCGTCACGAGCTTGATCGTCTCGAGCGCCTGGAGAGTGCCGATCACACCCGGCACGACGCCCACGACGCCGCCTTCGGCGCAGGAGGGCACCAGCTCAGGGGGCGGCGGCTCGCGATAGAGACAGCGATAGCAGGGACCGCGTTTGGCATCGAACACCGAGACCTGCCCCTCGAACCGCAACACGGCGCCGTACACCGTGGGGATCCCGAGCAGGACGGACGCATCGTTGACGAGATAGCGAGTCGGGAAGTTGTCGCTGCCGTCGAGCACGACGTCCCAGCCGCGCAAGTGTGCGAGGGCATTCGCCGCCGTGAGGCGGGTCTCGGTCGTCTCGACCTGCACGTGGGGGTTCAGATCGGCGAGCCGGACACGTGCCGACTGGAGCTTGGAGGTGCCGACGGCCGCGGTGCCGTGCACCACCTGGCGCTGCAGATTCGACCGGTCCACGACGTCGAAGTCGATGAGCCCGAGGGTGCCGATGCCGGCCGCGGCCAGGTACAAGGCCGCCGGCGAGCCGAGTCCCCCCGCGCCGACGAGCAGGACACGCGCGGCTTTGAGACGCTCCTGTCCTGCGAGACCGATCTCGGGAAGGATCAGGTGACGGGAATAGCGGATCAGCTCGTCGTGGGACAGCATCGCGGCTCCAACAAAGTATCATCTGGCGGAGCCGCCCGTTCAATGGGCCACGGGATTCCCGAGCTTTGGCGACAGGCCCACGCCCACCTGCACGGCGAAGACGTTTTCGCCGGAGTGGCGCTGCAGCCACAACACACGCCCGTTGATGTTCCACATGACGCGGCCGCTGAAGATGTCGGCGCCCAGTCCCGCGTGCAGTCCCTGCGCCGTGCCGCGATCGGGGCCTTCGGTCGGGATTCCGGCGATCAACAACCCGATGCCGCCATACAACCGGCCCCACGACGGCCGCAGTCCCGGCTCGTACGCCGGCGCGAACAGCACCACGTTGGGCTGGCATCCCGGATTCGTGCACGATCCGGTCACTTCGAGCGGCGCGTAGTCGATCTCCAGACCCACACTGCCGGCTTTCTTGGTATCGCGCCGGAAGCGCACGCCGGCGAGCGGCGCGCGCGCCTTGAACGGACCCGAAATCGGAATCCACATCCCGACCACCGGGCCCAGCGTCCCCGAGAGCAGCTCTGTCTTGCGCACCGAGCCGAACGCCACCGAGACGTTGGCGCGTCCCTCGAGGCCCTGCACGAAGCTGTTGGGAACCTGGAAGAACCGGCCCTCGATGGTGCCGACGGCGGCGTTCCCGATCCCCACGCGCACGCCCAGCCCAAACCCGAGCCCGAGCTGGCTCGTCGTCTCGACCGGCGTCGCGCTGTTGCAGGTGAATAGCAACGGCACGGGCGACTCGCTCACCCGGACGAGACCGAGCTCGGTCGACGCAAACGGAGCGATGCCCCGGGCGCCGATGGGATAGTAGCTCGAGTTCAACCCGTAGAACGTCGCCTGGCGGGTGCAGCTGTTGTCGGAAAGATCGTTGTAGCGCTGCACGACGAGTCCGGTTTCGTCGTAGTCGCCGGTGAGCAGCGCGAGCGTCGCGCCGTATCCGCCGTAGCTCGAGGACACGGCGTTGCCGTTTTCGATCGAGATCGTGGAGACGAGTGGTCCAAAACGGAGCCGGCGTTGCGCGGCGGCCGGCGTGGCGAGCACGACGGCAACCGCGAGCACGGCAAGACTGCATCGAGTGTGGTTCATGAGGGTGATATACCCGAGAGGTTCCGGTCACCGTCACTTGTAAAATCGAAACGGGCCGGGGACCGTGATGACGGTCACCCGGCCCTCGTGGTATGCGATACGCTCGTGCTTATTTCACGAGCAATCCGACGACGATGCCGGCGACGTTCATCCGG
>DASTHG010000423.1:0-4105 GCA_035718325.1 Gemmatimonadales bacterium
GATCCTCGGAGACGAGCCGCACCAGGGTGCCGCCGAGCGCCAGCTCCGCTTCGACGTGGAGAGCGATCGCAGCGTTCACGACGACGCCGCCTGCGCGCGTGGAGAATGGCGGAACGTCGGTCCATCCGCCGGCGAAATCGAGCCGCACCGGCGCCGACGAGCGATAGGTCGTGGGAAGATCGGTGCGGCGCGTCATGGCGCGGTCCACCACTGGCCAATGCTCACCAGCTCTCCGCGCATGTCCATCGTCACTCCCCGCACGCGCCGGTTCATCCCCTGCACCCCGCGCGCATCGTACAACCACGCGACGGGCACCTGTGTCGCGAAGGCGCGTTGCGCCGCAGCGGGGTCGGCCGGCACCGCGACACCGGCGACCTGGGCGATGTGCGTGAGATACCCGAGGCCGATGTCGCCGGGAATCCCCATCACCGCCGCATCGAATTGATGCCGCGGACCGTTGACGCGGTCGAGGTAGGTGGAGAGCTCGAGCTGCCGGATCGCCACGTCGAATCCCACGGCATCGAGCCGCGCCTGTACCAGCTGCTCGAGGGCCGCCTCGCCCGAGCCGACGGTCAACAGCTCGATCCGCGGCCGGCGACCGGCCAATAGTGCTCGCGCGGAGTCGGGGGCGAATGGCGCCGGCGTGGCGCGGACATATCCGGGCAGGAACGCGGGAACGGGCCCTTCCGCGCGTGTTCCGAATCCGTACAAGAAACCGCGGATGATCTCGTCGCGATCGATGGCGAGATCGGCCGCACGGCGCACCACGGGATCGTCGAATGGCGCATGTCGCGTATTGAATACCACCCCGTTCACGAAGATGAGCGGGTAGGTCACGACCGCGAGCGCCGGGTTGCGTCGCACGAACTCGGCGTGTGCCGGGTTGATGCCCGCCACATCGAGCTCGCCCGACGTAAGTGCCGCAAGCTTCGTCATCGGGTCGTCGACGACCACTACGATGAAGCGTTCCAGGCGCGGCGGTCCGCCCAATGCCTGGGGGAAGTCCGCGTTGCGCGCGAACACCCAGCGGCGATGCGGCTCGTGCGCTACGAAGCGGAACGGCCCGTTGCCGACCGGCTGTTCGTTCCACTCCGCCTGGCGCAGCCGCTCGCGTGGCACGGTGTCGAGCAGGTGCGCCGGGAGGATCGCGAGGTCGGTCAGAACATCGGGGATGCGCGGCTGTACGGTCCGAAACCGGATCACGACGGTCGAATCGTCGGGGGAGCGGACCTCCGCGATCGACGCGAGGTCCGGCTCGCGAGGATATCCGACGGCAGGATCGCGGGCTGCGTCGAGGGTCCAGACAACATCGCGCGCAGCGGTGGGGCGCCCATCGCTCCACGGGAGGCCCTGGTACAGGACGAACGTGAGGGTAGACCGGTCTGCCGACCAGCTCCAGCGCCGGGCGAGGTAGGGCTGAACGCCCAGGCCTGAGTCGTAGCGCACCAACGTCGTGAGCAAGACATAGCGCTGCACCTGTTTCGCCAGCGGATGCTCGGTCAACAGCGGATTGATCGTCTGGAGATCGGCGCCCGATGCGTACAACACGGTGGCGCCACGGCGCGTGGCCGCGCCCGCGCTCCCGCACCCCGCCGCCGCGAGCGCGGCGCACCCACCAACGAGAATCACACGCCGCATCAAGCGGTGGATTCTAGCGGGCCCCGAGAGCCGGCGCGAGATTGCGGGATGCGGACCCTCGTCCACCGCGCTCTCACCGGAATCGCCGTGGTGACCGGGGTTCTCACGTTGACGTTCCTGCTGCTCCACGCCGCGCCCGGAGATCCTGCTGAGCTGCTGCTCGGCCCGTCGGCGACCGCCGATCAGATCGCCGCCGGACGGCACACGCTCGGACTCGATCGGCCGCTTGCGACGCAATACGTCGAATGGCTCGGACGTTTCGTCCGCGGCCGCTGGGGCACCAGCATCGTCACCGGCCGGCCGGTGAAGGCCATGCTGGGCGCGGCGTGGCCCGCGACGGTGCGGCTCACGCTCCTCTCCCTGCTGCTGAGCTACGGGCTGGGGCTCGTGATCGGCGCAGTGCAGGCGGCACGCGCCGGGAGCCGGCTCGATACCACCATCTCGGTCGTCAGCGTCTCGCTCGTCGCTCTGCCGGGCTTCTGGCTGGGATTGATGCTCGTGGGCGTGTTCACCTATCTGCTGCGGGTGCTGCCTGCGTTCGGCTCGGCCGGGTTCGATGCCGATTTCCTGGGACCCTGGGGGCGGTTCCTCGACTCCGCCCGCCACCTGGCGCTGCCTCTCGCCACGCTCACGGTGATCGGCCTCGGCGCCGCCGCGCGGTTCGTGCGCGGCTCGGTGCTCGACGTGCTCGAGCAGCCATTCGTCGTGACCGCGCGCGCCAAGGGGCTCTCGGGGACTCGCGTCCTCGTCGGGCACGCGCTGCGCAACGCGGCGACGCCCGTCGTCACGCTGCTCGGCCTCTCCCTCCCCGCGCTCTTTTCCGGGGCGGTCTTCATCGAAGGAGTGTTCGCCTGGCCGGGCGTGGGCCGCGTACTCGTGGAGGCGGTGCAGGCCCGCGACTATCCGGTGGTGATGGCGGCGACGGCGATCAGCGCGGTGCTCGTCGTCCTCGGCAACCTGCTGGCCGACCTCCTGGCCGTGGCCGTCGATCCGCGGCTCCGCGCACGGGACGCGGCGGCATGAACGGCATCTGGCGGGACCGGCGCAGCGCCGTCGGCATCGTCCTGCTCGCCGCCGTTCTCGCGACCGCGCTCGCGGCGCCGCTCGTCACGGTCGGCGAAGGCGGCGTCCCGGCGGACGTCGTCGCCACCCGGTTCCTCGCCCCACTGTCGCAGGACGTGCACGGTTCCTTTCATCTGCTCGGCACCGACCGTATCGGTCGCGATGTGTGGGCGCGACTCGTCTACGGCGGCCGGATCTCGCTCGCCGTCGGATTCCTGTCGGTCACCATCTCCGTGGGACTCGGGCTCCTGATCGGTGGATTGGCGGGGTGGTGGCGCGGCTGGCCGTCGCTCGGACTCACGGCGCTGACGGATTTCGCCCTGGCGCTGCCGCGCGTCGTCGTGCTGCTGCTGTTGGCGGCGTTGTGGCGACCGAGTACGCCGCTCGTCATCCTGTTCCTCGGGATGACGGGATGGATGCCGGTCGCCCGGCTGGTTCAGGGCGAGGTGCGCGTCCTCAGCGTGCGACCGTTCGTCGAGGGCGCGCGGGCGAGTGGCGCTCGACCGATGCGCGTATTGTGGCGTCACGTTCTCCCCAACGCCCTCACGCCGGTCTTCGTCACCGCCGCGCTGGGCGTGGGCAACGCGATGCTCATGGAAGCCGGATTATCGTTCTTCGGACTCGGCGTCCAGCCACCGACGCCGTCGTGGGGCAGCATGATCGCATCGGGACGCGACACCCTTGTCAACGCCCCCTGGGTCGCCGCGGCGCCGGGAGTGATGCTGGCGGTGGTCGTGGTGAGCTGTACGCTGGTGGGAGATGGGTTGCGGGACGCAATCGGCAGACGGCAGAACGCTATCAGCTAACGGCTATCAGCGATCGGCCAAGCTGATAGCTGATAGCTGCTAGCCGATAGCGCATTTACCCAGCCACGCGAGTCAGCACGTCGTCCCGAATCTCATGCCCGCCCTCGAACCGCTCCACCCGATACGCGATGCCGTGGTCGGTGAGTCGTTGCTGGTCGCGGGCCAGCACCTTCGGAGTGATGAACTGATCAGTGCTCCCTGCGACAAGCAGCAGAGTAGTGCGCTCCCACCGCTCGCGCGCACGCGCCAGATCAAGATCGGGCGGCACTTCCCCACCCCAGAGGATGAGCCGGTCGGCGCGCGCCCGACCAGAGACGAGCCAGCGGCACGCCGTCGCGGTTCCCTGAGAGAATCCCAGGACGTGGATCCCGCCCGGTGGCGGGCGATCGTGCGCCACCTCGGAGAACACGACGTCGAGGTAGTGCACGTAGTCGTCGATTTCAGTGAGCCGGTCTTCGCGCGTCATCCAGCTGGCGCCCACCTTGTCGCGCGCATTCCCTTCGAGGTAGAAGCGTGAGAGCGCCTCGGGGGCGACCACGGTCCGCTGCCCGTCGCCCAGACTCGCGAAGTGACGCAAGAATCTCCCGGCGAGCTGGCCG
>DASTHG010000424.1:0-4516 GCA_035718325.1 Gemmatimonadales bacterium
CGGCGTCGCGGTGGTGGCGGGGGTGGCGGGGGGGGTGCCGGTGGGGGTCCGCACGGTGGTGGCGGAGGTGGGGGAAGCGGAAACCCTCGTGCCTAAGTATTACCTCACGACGGCGATCGATTACGCGAACGGCGAGCCGCATCTGGGCCATGCCCTCGAAAAAATCGGCGCCGACTGTCTCGCCCGCTGGCACCGCTTGAAGGGCGACGACGTCCGGTTCGTCATGGGGATGGACGAGCATGGACAGAAGGTCGCCATCGCCGCCGAGAAGAACGGGCTCGCGCCGCGGGCCTGGGTCGACCGCATCTCGGAGCGGTTCGAGACCACCTGGCGCCAGCTGGGCTGCTCCCACGACGATTGGATCCGCACCACCGAGCCGCGCCATGCGGCGTCGGTGAGCGAGTTCCTGAACCGCATCCGCCGCTATCACCCCGACGACCTCTACGAGGACGAGTACGAAGGGCTGTACTGCGTCGGCTGCGAGGAGTTCAAGTCCGAAGCGCAGATCGTGAACGGCCGCTGCATCGAACATCCCCATCTCGAGCTGCAGCGGATGAAGGAGCGGAACATCTTCTTCCGGCTCTCCCGCTACGCGCCCGAGATCAAGCGGCGGATTGTGACGGCCGAATTCGCGGTCGAGCCGGCGATCCGTCGCAATGAAGTGCTGCGGCTGATCGACGATGGTCTCCAGGACACGTCGATTTCGCGGGCGCGCTTTCCGTGGGGGATTCCGTTTCCGGGAGAGACCGAGCAGACGGTGTACGTGTGGTTCGACGCCCTGATCAACTACATCACGGCAGCCGGATTTCCCAACGCCGGTTGGGAGCGACTGTGGCCGGCCGACCTGCACGTCATCGGCAAGGGCATCACGCGGCTGCACTGCGCGCTCTGGCCGGGGATGCTGCTCGCCGCCGAGTTGCCGCTGCCGAAGATGGTGTGGGCGCACGGCTACGTGCAGTGGGGCGGCGTGAAGGTATCGAAGTCGGCGGGCGGCACGCTCTCGGTCGACGAGGCGATGGAGCGCCACGGCCCGGACGCCTTGCGCTACTACCTGTTGCGCGAGATCGGATTCGAGAACGACGGCAACTTCACCTGGGAGCGGTTCGACGTCCGCTACACCGCCGATCTCGCCGACACCGTGGGGAATCTCGCGTCGCGGACGCTCGCCATGGTGCAGCGCTACCGCGGCGGCATGGTGCCGGCCGATCCGCGCGGCTTCGCCACGCCGCTCGACGACGATGCGCGACCGCATCTCGACGCCTACGCGCGCGCGATGGACGCCGTGGCGATCGAGCATGGCGCCGCCGAGCTCGTCGCCCTCGCCGCCCGCGCCAATCGCTACGTCGAAGAGACGGCGCCGTGGAAGCTCGCAAAAGAAAAGCACGATGCCGCACTCGACAGCGTGCTCGCAAACCTCACGTGCACGATCGCCCGGCTCGCGGTCCTTTCCCTGCCGTTCATTCCGGGCAAGGCGCACGAACTGTGGGAGTCGCTCGGCGCGCCGCGACCGCTCGCCGAGCTGCGATTCGCCGATCTCGCGACCCTGGATCCCACGGGCTGGACGGTCCGCAAGGCGGCGCCGCTGTTCCCTAAGCCCCCGGCCGACTGAGAGCTACATCCTGCCCAAGGCTGCGTGACCTGAATCACCATCTCGGTCGTTGACGCTGGGTGCCTCGGGTCCTATTTTGGTCATCCCCTCTGCCGCAGAAGTGAGCACGGGTCAAGGAGATATGAGACGCAGCTCGGAACGGCGCAACTCTGATCGGCGCTGGACGGTGATGGTTGTCCCCCACGGCTCGGGTTCTTCGCGCGCCGTGGAGGTCTCCCATTCCGTTTTCAAGACGCTGGTCGGAATCGGGAGCGTGTTGGTGCTCCTGCTCGTCGTGCTGGGCGGCGCCGCGTTGTCGCGCGGCGTGAGCATCACGCGCGGCCGCGTGCTCGAGCGGGAGAACCGCCTGCTCGCCGACGAGATCCAGCGCATGCGCTCGCGGCTCGCCGGACTGCACGACACCTTGTCGAGCTTCAGCCAGCGCGCGCAGGAGCTGCGCGTTCTTGCCGGACTGACGCCGACCGATTCCACCGTGCAGCAGGCGGGGATCGGCGGACCGGTCGGTTCATGGACGGAGCGCGACAGCTTGAACGCCACGGGTCAGCTCGGCACGGAAGCCGTCGTCGCGCGCGAAGATCTCGATGGGTTGACGCGTCGCGCGAACATCCTGGTGCGGTCGATCAACGAAGCGTACGACTCGCTCTCATCGCACCAGGCGAAGATGGCCGCAACGCCATCGATCATGCCGACCAAGGGCTGGCTCACGAGCGCGTTCGCGGCCGAACGGGTGCACCCAATTCTGCACATGGCGCGCCCGCATGAGGGCATCGACGTCGCCGCGCCGATGGGCGCCGAGATCGAAGCCCCCGCCGCCGGCGTCGTCACCGAAGTCACCTGGGAAGACGGCTACGGCAACTACCTGACGATCGACCACGGCTACGGCGTCGTCACCAAGTACGCGCACTGCTCCAAGATCCTCGTCGGGCGCGGCATGCGCGTGAAGCGCGGTCAGAAGATCGCCCTCGTCGGATCGACCGGTCTCGCCACCGGTCCCCACCTGCACTACGAGATCTGGGTGAACGGCAAGCCGGTGAATCCCATTCACTACGTGATGCCGGACGCCATCGTCGACTAGGAGCTCTTCCGCCCCTCTCCCGGCGTTGCGCTAGTTGTTGAATTGAACTTTCGGAACCGTATCCGCTCCCGCTGATTCCTGAAAATACGCCCGCGCTTTCGCCCCGGTGACTTTGGCGGTGAGCACCTGCGGGAATCTCCGGATGTAGGCGTTGTACTGATTGACCGCGTTGTTGTAATCCTGCCGCGACACCGCGATGCGGTTCTCCGTCCCCGCCAGCTCGTCCGAGAGGCCGCGGAAGTTCTCGCTCGACTTGAGCTGCGGGTAGTTCTCCACGATGGCGAGCAAACGGCCGAGCGGCGCGTTCAGCGACTGATTGGCATCGGCCATCTGCGTCGGGTCGCCGGACTGGATCGCGCCCGTCAGGCGGCTGCGCGCATTCGCGACCGCGGTGAAGATGTCCCGCTCCTGCTTCGCGTAGGCCTGCACCGTCGAGACCAGGTTGGGGATCAAATCGGCCCGCCGCTGCAGCTGCACCTTGATCTGCGACAGCGCCGCGCTCACCTGCTCGTCGTAGGTCTGGATCGTATTGTAGCCGCAGCTCGTCGCGAGCGTCACGAGCACCGCCATCGACCAGTATCGCCGCTGTGTCTTCACGCCAGAGTCTCCTTGGAGAGAAAGATCAGGATCGGTTGACATAGTCGGCGGTGCGGGCCACCGCCTCGAGGTACGCCGCCGCGCGCGGATCGCGCGCCTGTAGCGCCAGCCGCGCCTGGCCTTCCAGGTGCCGCACGATGTCGTCCAGGTCCCGCGCCGGGAAGCCGATCACCGCGGCGCCGGCCAGGACGACCTCCGCAGCCGTCTCGGGCACCGGAGTGCCGGCCAACCGCAGCGTGGTGCGCAGCATCGTCAGAAAGCCCGCCGCGCTGCCCGTGATCAGCGCGGTGAGGCGCCGTCCGTCATCCAGTGCCCCCACATAGGCCTGGCGCAGCCGCACCAGTTTGCCGATCAGCTCGTGCTCCAGCTGCCGCTGCACGTCCTCGCGGTGCACCGTGACGCTGGCCCAGGGATCGCGTCCCGCGACGATACGGTGCGCCGTCCGGATGTCCTCGTACTCGATCGCGAACGCGTCGGCCGAGCCGAGCCATTCCCGGTCGGCGAGGATGATCGGCGGCGGATGACCCGCTTTCTCCCACGCTTGCACCACGGGTGCCAGCGTGGACAGCAGCCGTTCGTCGACGCCGTCGGCGATCAGCAGCGTGTCGATCGACCCATCGCGGCGGGCGGATCCGCCCGCGCGAGCCGCCGAGCCGTACACGAGGAGCGACACGAGGCGTCCGCCGAGCGCCGCGGCAACCTGCTGCGCGAAGCTGTCGAGTGTCATCGCCGCCATTAGAAACGCCCTCCTGCGCCGCCGCCCGAGAACCCCCCACCGCCACCGAACCCGCCGAATCCTCCACCGCCGCCTCCACCAAAACCACCCCATCCTCCCCCCCCACCCCCACCCCACCGGCCCCGGCCGGATCCCCGCATGCTGCCCAAGATGCTGAGCCACCACAGCGCGCCCAGCCCGCCGCCGCGCCCCGCGCGCGCGATGGAGCTGAGTACGAGGATGATGATGAGGAATACGACGAAGGCGACGATGGGACCCGGCAACGACGGGCCGGTTTGCGGCTCGGCAGCCTGCGGCGCCGGAGCCGGCGCGCTCAACGTCACGTGGAATTCGTCCGCGAATGCCTGCGCCAGGAGCCCGGCGCCGGTCTCCAGCGCGCTCGAGTAATCCTCGTTGCGCAGCGCTGGAATCATCGCGTCGCTGATCCGGCCGGCGCGGGCATCGTTGAGGAACCCCTCCGCTCCCTTCCCTACCTCGATGCGTACCTGGCCGGTGCCCG
>DASTHG010000425.1:0-4069 GCA_035718325.1 Gemmatimonadales bacterium
TTGAACGCCGAGACATTGGACGCGCGGTACTCCGCCTGGCCGGAGTCGACCAGGGCGTCCGTCAGCAGCAGGAAACCGTCGAGCCGCTTCGCGCCGACATCGTCCGTCAATGTCAGCGTGTCGGCGCCCTGTCCGCCCGCGGGGATGCTCTGCGCCACGAACACCTTGCTCTGCGTGAGCTGTTCGGCCAGGCGCGGTCCCAGTTTCAAGGTCGTGCCGTCGACGATGACGATGTGCTTGACCCCGCCGCCGCTGGCGAGCAGGGTGGGGAGAATGAAGATGCCGGCGAAGAACAACGGCCCGAGCAGGACGATGACCCAGAACCACTTCTGTCGGACCCGCTCGACGAACTCGCGCCGGATCACCGCCAGGATCTTACGCATGGGCGACCTCCTCGGGCCGTGCCGCGGCCGTCGCAGCCTCGGGCCCGACCAGGTCGATGAAGATCTTGTTGAGCGACGGCTCTGCGAGCTCGAACCGCGACAGCCGGGCGCCGGAGCTCACCAGGGCCTGCAGGATACCCTGGGCGTCGGCGCCCGCGGCCAATTCCAGCTCGGCAAATTGCCCGGACACGTCCGCCTTGGCCACGATCTGGCGATCGGCGAACACCCGATCGGCCGCGCCGCGCGCGCCGTCGAAATTGACGAGGACGTGCTTGCCGCCGTGCGTGCGTTTGACTTCTGCAAGCGTGCCGTCCACGAGCTTCTTGCCGCGCGCGATGATGCAGACGGAGTCGCACAGCTTCTCGGCCTGCTCCATGATGTGCGTCGAAAGGAGGATCGTCTTCCCGCGTCCCCGGAGCTCCAGCACCGTCTCCTTCAGGACCTGCGCGTTCACCGGGTCCAGTCCCGAGAACGCCTCGTCCATCACGAGGAGGTCCGGATCGTGCAGAACGGTCGAGATGAACTGGACCTTCTGCTGCATGCCTTTGGAGAGCTCGTTGACCTTGCGCAACTTCCAGTCCCCCAAGCCGAGCCGTTCGAGCCAGGCGAGGGCTTTGGGACGGGCTGCCCGGCGGTCTATCCCTTTCATTTCCGCCAGGAACAACAACACGTCCAGCACGCGCATCTTGGGGTAGAGACCTCGCTCTTCCGGCAGATACCCGATGCGCTCCGATTGCTCGAGCCCCCCGCTGCCGCCGAACAGGCTCACCGACCCCTCGTCCGGCACATAAACGCCCATGATCATGCGAATGGTGGTGCTCTTTCCCGCACCGTTCGGCCCGAGGAGTCCGTAGATCACGCCTGGAGGGACGGTGAGCGAGAGCGCGTCCACGGCCGTGTGCCCGGAGAACCGCTTCGTGACGCGGTCGACGACGAGGATGGATGTTGTCATAGGCTCCGCAGGAGAGAACGGATCGGACGGCCCCAGGTTTCGGCAGGAATACTACTCAGTCGTGACGGGCTCCGCAGCGGATTGCAGCGCGGCACGCAGCGTGTGCCAGGGAAGGCTGGCGCACTTCACGCGCACCGGGAATTGCCTGACGCCCGCCAGCGCCGCGAGTTTGCCGAGCCCCGCCGTATCCACCGGCGTCCCGGGAGCAGATGTCAGCATCGCGTGAACCTGGCGGAACAGCTCCTGCGCGTCGGCGGTGGATTTCCCCTGCACGGCCCCGGTGAGCAACGACGCCGACGCCTGGGAAATCGCGCATCCCGATCCCTGGAATCCGATGTCGCTGATCCGGTCGCCCGCGAGCTCGACCTCGAGCTTGATCTGGTCGCCGCACAGGGGATTGGCGCCTTCGGCTGCACGCGTCGGATGGGCCAGTTTCTTGAAGTTGCGGGGAGCGCGATTGTGCTCGACGATGATCTGCTGATAGAGGTCGCTGAGGTCGGTCATCCGGCGAACACCCTGGTCACTCTCTGGACGGCGCTCACCAGAGCATCGACATCGGCGCGCGTATTGTAGAAAGCGAAGGAGGCTCGCGCGGTGGCGGGCACGCCGAAGAAGTCCATCACCGGCTGCGTACAGTGATGCCCGGTCCGGATCGCCACCCCTTCCTGATCCACGATCGTACCCACGTCGTGCGCGTGTACCCCACGGACCGTGAACGACACGACGCTCGCCTTGTGCGCGGCAGTCCCGACCAGCTCTACCTCGGGCAATTGACCCAGCCGCTCCGTGGCATAGGCCAGCAAGTCGCGCTCGTGCGTCTGGACCGCCTCCCAGTCGAGCCCGCGCAGGTAATCGATCGCCGCACCGAGGCCGATCGCGCCCGCGATGTTCGGCGTCCCGGCCTCGAATTTCGCCGGCGGCTCGGCATACGTCGTCTTCGCGAAGGTGACCGTCTTGATCATGTCGCCGCCGCCCTGATACGGCGGCAGCGCTTCGAGCCGCTCGGCGGTGCCGTACAGCAGCCCGATGCCCGTCGGCCCGAACATCTTGTGTCCCGACACCGTGTAGAAATCGACCCCCAGCGCGCGCACGTCGATCGGACCGTGCGGCGCGGCCTGAGCGCCGTCCACCAGCACCGGCACGCCCTTGGCGTGCGCCAATCGCACGACGTCGGCGACGGGGTTGATCGTGCCGAGCGAGTTCGAGACGTGGGCGAGCGCCACGAGTTTGGTGTTCGCGCTGAGCAGTTTGGCAAACTCATCCATCTCGAGCTCGCCGCGCGAGTTCATGGGGACGACGCGCAGCGTCGCGTCGCGCTCGGCGCAGACCAGCTGCCAGGGGACGATGTTGGAGTGGTGCTCCATCGCGCTGATGAGCACCTCGTCGCCCGGCTGCAGCTCTTTGCGACCGAAGCTCGACGCGACCAGGTTGATCGCCTCGGTCGTACCGCGCACGAACACGATCTCGCGCGCCGACGCGGCATTGAGGAAGCCGCGGGCCTTCTCCCGCGCGTCTTCATAGGCGGCCGTCGCGCGCTCGCTCAGCTCGTACACGCCGCGGTGTACGTTCGCGTTCTCCGTTGCGTAGTATTGCTCGGTCCGCGCGATCACGGAGCGCGGCTTCTGGCTCGTGGCGGCGTTGTCGAGGTAGACGAGCGGCTTGCCTCGCACTTTCGTCTGCAGCAGCGGGAAATCGCGCCGCACCTGCTCCACGTCGAACGTGGGGCGGGGGACCGCAGGCGGGGCGTGCCGAACCGACGTCATGCGGTGCCTAGGGCCATCTCGGGGACACCGAGCCGCGCACGGATCTCGCTATCCAACCGCGTGCGCGCACCCGGGACCGCGATGCGGTCCAGGATCTCGGCGCCGAACCCGTACGTGAGGAGCCCGCGCGCCTCCTCAGCGCCGAGGCCGCGGCTTCTCAAGTAGAACAGCGCCGTGGGATCGAGCGGGCCGACGGTCGAGCCGTGCGTGCACTTCACGTCGTCGGCGTAGATCTCCAGTTGTGGCTGGCTATCGGCGCGCGCCGAGTGCGACAGCAGCAGATTGTTGTTGGTCTGCTTCGAATCGGTGCGTTGCGCGCCGGGGCGCACGATGATGCGGCCGTTGAACACGCCGCGCGACTCGCCGTCGAACACGCCGTTGAAGTACTCGTGGCTCTCGCAGTGCGGCTGGGCGTGCTCGATGGTGGTGTGGTGATCGACGTGCTGATGCCCGCCCAGCACCGACAGCCCGTTCAAAATGAGATACGCCCCGGAGCCGTCGAGCACGGCATGGATGTCGTGCCGCACCAGTCCTGCGCCGAGCGCCACCGTCGTGAAGACGAGCCGGGAGTCTCTGGCCTGATGGAGGTGCGACGCCGCCACATGATTGCTCTGCGCACCCTCCCGTTGCTCCCGGCAGAGATCGAGTTGCGCCCCCTCCTCGACTACCACCTCAGTGACGCAATTGGTGAGCGAGACGCCTTGCGTCGCTCCTTCGTACGCCTCGACGATCTTTGCCTGGGCCCCGCGCTCCACCACGATCAACAATCGCGGGTGCGTCATCGGACGGGCTGCGTGGGGAATGCGGCAGGTCACCTGGATCGGCTCGGTCACGACCGCTTGGGCCGCGACACGAATCACGATGCCGTCCGCGAGAAACGCCGTCGACAACGCGGTGAACGGATTCATCTCGACCGAGGCGTAGCGGCCGAGGTGGGCGTGCACGAAGTCCGGCGCCGTAGCGAGGGCGTC
>DASTHG010000426.1:0-6845 GCA_035718325.1 Gemmatimonadales bacterium
GGAGTTCTGGCCCGCTCCGCTGCCGGCCGCGGTGCGCTACAGCGTGCTGAGCGAAGGCAAGCGCCTGCGGCCGACGCTGGTGTGTGCGGCCTACGAGGCGCTTGGCGGGCAGGGCGGCGCCACCGGCATCGCGGAGGTCGCCGCCGCCGTCGAAGTGGTGCACGCGTATTCCCTCATCCACGACGACCTGCCGTGTATGGACAACGACGACCTGCGCCGCGGGCGTCCCACCGTCCATCGCGCGTTTGACGTGCGCGCAGCGACGAGCGCCGGCTACCATATGGTGGGACTGGCGGCGCGCGTGCTCGCGGCCGGTCTCGATGCCCTCGGTGTGGAGCGCGAGCGCCGCACCGCCGTCGCGCTCGAGCTCTTCCGTGCGGCGGGGGCGGGGGGAATGATCGGCGGGCAGGTGCTCGACCTCGAAGCCGAGCAGCGGGCGATCTCGGTGGAGGCGCTGCGCGAGGTGCATCAGCGCAAGACCGGCGCCCTCATCGCCGCGGCATGCGTCATCGGTGGGATGGCGGCGGGTGGCGACATCCCGGTCGAACACCTCGCAGCATTGCGCGGGTATGGCGAGGCGATCGGACTCGCCTTCCAGATCGCCGATGACGTCCTCGACGCGACCGCGACTTCCGCCCAGCTCGGCAAGACGGCGGGGAAGGACGCCCAGCTCGCCAAGTCGACGTTCGTCTCGGTCCTGGGCGTCGGTGCCGCCCGCGCGGAGGCGGAACGCTTCGCCGCCCTGGCCGTAGACCGCCTGCGTCAGGCAGCGTTAGTTTCCCCTACGCTCGTAGCGCTGGCCCACTACATCGTGACGCGGACCAACTAAAATGAAGAATGCAGAACGGAGAATGTAGAATTCTGCATTCATCATCTTGCAATCTGCATTTGGGGTGACAGTGTCCTTGCTCGACACGATCAGCGGTCCAGAGGATGTCCGCCAGCTCAACAAAGACCAGCTGCAACCGCTGGCCGACGAGGTCCGCCGCCGGCTGGTGGACGTGGTGTCCCAAACCGGCGGCCACATCGGCGCCGGCCTGGGCGTGGTCGAGCTGACGGTGGCGTTGTGCCACGTCTTCGACTCGCCCCGGGACAAGATCGTGTGGGACGTCGGCCACCAGGGGTATCCGTGGAAGATCCTCACGGGCCGCAACGACCGGTTTCCCACCCTGCGTCAGGAGGGCGGCCTGTCGGGGTTCTTGCGCCGCGACGAAAGCCCGCACGACCAGTTCGGGGCGGGCCATGCCGGTACCGCCCTCTCGGCGGCCCTCGGGATGGCGACCGCGCGCGATCTCGCCGGGGGGACGCACCAGGTTCTTGCCGTGATCGGTGACGGGGCCATGACCGGTGGGCTGCCCTATGAGGCGATGAACAACGCCGGGCACTCCGACCGGGACCTGATCGTCATCCTCAACGACAACGGCATGTCGATCGCGCCGAACGTCGGGGCGATCAGCACCTATCTGGGCTCGATCATCGCCAGCCCGATCACCGTGCGGTGGCGCGAGCGCGTCAAGCAGGTGATCGAGAAGACGTCGCACCTCGTGGGGGGCCAGCGCCTCGTCGAGTTCGCCAAGACGGTGGAAGAGAGCGTCAAGAATCTCTGGTCCCCGGGGATGCTGTTCGAGGAACTGGGATTCCGTTACTTCGGACCGATCGCCGGACACGATCTGCCGCACCTCGTCTCGACGCTCGAGCTGGTCCGCGGGCTCAAGGGTCCACGGCTGGTGCATGTCCTCACCGAAAAGGGAAAGGGATTTCCGCTCCCCGAGCCCGACCTCGAGAAGTATCACGCGCGCGCGCCGTACGATCCGGTCACGGGGGTCCTCAAGCCGGTAGCGGCTGGAGCGCCGCAGTGGACCAGGGTGTTCGGCGAGGCCATCAGCCAGCTGGGCGGGGAGTATCCCGATCTGGTCGCGATCACCGCGGCGATGCCGTCGGGGACGGGGACCAATCTCTTCCAGAAGAAGTGGCCGAACCGGTTCTTTGACGTGGGCATCGCGGAGGCGCATGCCGTGACGTTCGCCGCCGGCCTCGCCACGCAGGGTGTGCGGCCCGTGGTGGCCATCTACTCGACGTTCCTGCAACGCGCCTACGACAGCATCGTGCACGACGTCGCCATCCAACGACTGCCCGTGATCTTCTGTCTCGATCGCGCGGGGATGGTGGGAGAAGACGGGCAGACCCATATGGGGCTCTACGACATTCCCTATCTCCTGGCGGTGCCCAATATGACCGTCACGGCCCCCAGGGACGGCGCCGAGCTCATCGGGTTGCTGCGGACCGCCCTCACGCATGACGGTCCCTTTTCGCTGCGCTATCCGCGCGACAAGGCGCCGGGCGAGGCTCCTCCCGCCGCGGAGATCGCCGCGATTCCTTATGGCAGCTGGGAAGTGTTGCGGCGTGGGCGGGACTGCGCCCTGCTCGCCGTCGGGGTGATGTGCCAGCCGGCCCTCGCCGCCGCTGAGCTCCTGGCCGCCGAAGGGCTCGAGGTGGGCGTCGTGAACTGCCGTTTCCTCAAACCGATGGACCAGGCACTGCTCGACGCACTGGTCCACGACTACAAAGCGCTCGTCACGGTCGAGGACGGCGCCGTGGTGAACGGGTTCGGCGCCATGCTCGCAGGCGTGCTCCAGACGACCGCCCCCGACGTGCGCGTCGTCGCCCTCGGCGTACCGGACCGGACCTACGAACATGCCCCGCGCGCGCGGCAGCTCGCGGACGTGGGATTGACCGCCTCCGGAATCGCCGCGCGCATTCGCGCGCTCGCGTCGCACGAGAGCCTCTCGCCCCGATGAACGTCGGGGTCGTCGCCAACCCCAGTTACCGCGACCTGCAGGGCTTTCTCGGCCGCCTGACCGCAGCCGCCCCGCAGTACGGCTTCACGCTCTTCACCGAAGAGCGGCTGGCGTCGACCTGGCCGGGACAACATCCCGCCGTGTGGGGGCCGGGTGTCAAACTCGACTGTTTGCTCACCATCGGGGGCGACGGCACCCTGTTGCGCGGCGCGCGCCTCTTGAACGGCGCGGAGACACCGATTCTCGGCATCAACGTCGGACGCGTCGGATTTCTCGCCACCGCTCCGGCCCAGAATCTCGATTGGGTGCTGGACGCGGCGGCGCGCAGGGCCTACACGATCGAGCCACGCCTGGCTCTCGTGGCCACTGTCGAAGACGGCGTCGGAGCGTTGCGCACTCAGCCTATCGCGCTCAACGACATCGTCGTGCACAAGGCCGGTGTCGCGCGGGTGTTGCGGTTTCGCTTGTCGGTGGACGGCGAGGAAGTCGGAGCCTACAGTGGCGACGGGATCATCGTCGCGACCCCCACCGGCTCCACCGCGTATTCCCTGTCCGCCGGTGGGCCGATCGTGGCGCACGGTGTCGACGCGATCGTCGTCACGGCGATTTGTCCCCACACGCTCGCGGTGCGGCCGCTTGTCCTCCCGGCGTCGGTCTCGATCCTGATCGAGCCGATTCCGCCCTGGGAGGAGAACGAGGAATTGCTGTTGTCGCTCGACGGACAGGTCAGCGAGACGCTGCATCCCGGTGAGCGCCTGGTCGTGCGCCGAGCGGAGCGGCCGGTCATGCTGGGCCGTCTCGGTCCCGAAGGCTTTTTTGCCCGGCTGCGCCGCAAACTCAACTGGGGCGATCTCTCCGATCGCGAGCGCCGCTAGTGCTGACTGAGCTGCGCGTGCGCGATCTGGCGGTGATCGCCGACGTCACACTCTCGCTGGGACCAGGGTTGAACGTCCTCACCGGGGAGACCGGAGCCGGAAAGTCCATGCTGGTCGACGCGCTCGCCCTGTTGCTTGGCGAGCGGGCGTCAACCGACGTCGTGCGGCCGGGGGCGCAGAAAACGATCATCGAAGGGGCGTTTGAGCTCGCAGCAGGCGCGCGGGGTCGCCTGCAGGAGCCGCTCACCGCGCTCGGTGTCGAGCTCGAGGACGGTCAACTGGTGCTGAAACGGGAGATCGGCGCCGAGGGCCGGTCCCGCGCCTGGGTGAACGGCAGCCCGACGACGGTCGGCGTCCTCGGCCAGCTGGGCGGATTCCTCGTCGATCTCCATGGCCAGCACGAGACCCAGTCGCTGTTGCGCGCCGATACCCAACGTGATTTGCTGGACGCATTCGCTGCGGCGGAGGTGGAGCGGGTCGCGGTCCGCGACGCGCACGGGCGTGCCGCGGCGCTGGCGGCGCGCGAGGATGAGGTGCGAGCGCACCAGGAAGCGGTACGCCGCAAGGCGGACTATCTGCGGCACGTTGTCGACGAGATTGCCAAGGGCAATCCCAGGCTGGGCGAGGACGAGGCGCTGGACACCGAGAGCCGCCGCCTTTCCCACGCCGACGAGCTGGGTCGGCTCGCCCGGGACCTCGAGCAGGCGGTCGACGCGTCGGGGCTGGCCCGCGCAGCGAAGTTGCTGACCTCGCTCGAGCGACTCGATCCGAGCACGGCTGCCTGGCGCGAGCTCCTCGATGGGGCGTTTGCGAACGTCAATGATCTGGCGACGACGGCGCGCGAGTACGCGGCGGGAATCGACGCCGATCCCGCGCGGCTGGCCGAGGTCGAGCGCCGTCGGGACGCGATCTATCGGTTGCTGCAGAAGTATGGACCCGCGATCCCCGACGTCCTGGCGGCGCGCGACGCCGCGACCCACGAGCTCGACCTGCTCGACAGTGCCGATCTGGACTTGCGCGAGCTCGCCTCGCAGCGTAAGGCCGCCGAGGAGGAATTCGCGCGTGCCACCGCCGCGCTCAGCGCCAAACGGCAACGCGGCGCCGCGCGGCTGGCGCGCGCGGTGACGGAGCAGCTCGCGGCGCTCGGGCTTCCCGGCGGCGAATTCATCACCAGCCTCCAGCCGCTCCCCGCGCCCCGCGGCGACGGCGCGGAAGTCGTGGCGTTTCTCATCAAGCTCAATGAAGGCCTCGATCCGCGACCGCTCGCCCGTGTGGCCTCGGGCGGAGAACTCTCACGCCTGATGCTGGCGCTCAAGGTCGTCCTGTCGGACCACGATGCAGTCCCGACGCTCGTGTTCGACGAGGTGGACCAGGGGATCGGGGGCGAGGTGGCGAGGCAGGTGGGGACCGCCCTGGCGACGGTGTCGCGTCGCGGCAAGGGGGGAGACCGTCAGGCGCTCGTCATCACCCATCTGCCGCAGATCGCCGCGCGGGCTGATCGCCAGTTGGCGGTATCGAAAAATGAGCGCGGTGGCGTGGCGACGAGCGATGTGCGCGAGGTGCGCGGCGAGGCGCGGGTGCTCGAAGTGGCGCGCATGCTGGGTGACGCGGACTCCGCCACCGCCCGCCGCCACGCCGAGGAGCTGCTTAGAACAGCAGAATCGTCTGACGCATTACGATCCGAAACACCGTCGCCGCGGGGACCAGCCCGCCCGCGCCGCTGACGGTCTGCTGCACCGAAAACCCGCCTTCCAGCCGTGGTCCCGCGTAGGTCAACGCAAATCCGAGTCGCGTCTGCCGGATCGCCGTTCCCGCATCGAGCAGGCTGAGGTTGGCTGGTCCCCCGATCTGGGTCGCGAACGCCGTCGAGTCCTGCGGGCTGAAGAATCCGTAGTGATCCTGTCCCTGCGCGTAGTAGCTGGCAGTCAACCCGACGGCGAAGCGTGGTGAGAAACGAAACATCGGGGCGACATCCAGGGCTACGAAGTCCCCGGGGTCCCAGCGCAGATGCGCGAGCGTCGTGGGGGGAAGAAAGGGATCGTCGGCCGGTCCAACGCGTCGGTCGCGGGGACCGGGGAGCTGCCGCGCGGCGCGCACCGCCGCGTTGAGCCAGATCCGGTGCAGCATCGTGACTTCCCCCGTCAGCCGTGCCTCGAGATCGGTCTGATGGTCGCCGGTCGAGAGGTCGAAGGGATCACTGGGTGATTCCTGATGACCGGTGGGCAGGCGCACGACGAACGCCGCGGCCAGCGCGGCGTCGCGCGATGTCAGGATCCGCATTTTCGCCTGCACCTCGACATCGCCGGTGAAGAACCGCAGCCGCCGCGGCGTGTCGCCGTAGGGCGCGAGGGCGAGACTGTCGGTGCGCGCCTGGTACAGTGAAGCGATGTCCGCAGGATCGGCGGGTCCCGTTTCGGGCAAAAGGAAGCTGTTGTTGGTGAACGAAGACACGTGAAACGTGTCCGCCAAAGCGTGCTGCAGGCCGGTGATGAGAGAAGTGATTTGCCGGCCCGCATCAGAGCCGGCAATCGGAAGGTATCGGCCTGCCGTGTCCGGCACGCCGAACACGATGAGCCCGAGCATCTGGCGCAGAGCCGAATCCCGGCTGTACGCGGCTTGGGCTTGCTGACAGCCGGGGCTCGCTGGACAGAGTCCGTAGACCGAGTCGGCGATGTTCTTTCCCAGCTGCGCGAGAGCTGCGTCGAACGCCGTGAAAAACGCAGCGTATCGCGCGGAATCTGCGCTGGTCCGCGGACCGAGGCCCACATTCGCGCCCGGCGGATGCAGCGTGTACCCGGCGCGGACCTGCACGCGGACGATCGGCACCGTTATCCCTAGGGACAGCCGGTCGGTGATCCCGTACTCGAGGCCGATCGGCATGACGCGGCGCTCGGCGCGGATCGCGAGCAGATCGTGGCCCAGGCTGGCGACGTACCCTGCGAGACCGGTAAGCGTCCGTGTGTTTTGTTGCATCATGGCGAGCGACGGCAGCGCGGCGGCAGCCGAGTCGACCGTGAACGCAGCGCCGATGCCCTGGCGTCCCGCCGGCGTGAAGTTCTGCTCCCACGTCATGGTCTGGGGGTCGAACGACACGCGCAGTGCGCCGTGACGCGGCGTGTCCGTACGGTCCACTGCCTGGGCGGCAAGGGACGCACCGGGCCGTAGCATCGCG
>DASTHG010000427.1:0-11960 GCA_035718325.1 Gemmatimonadales bacterium
CCCGCGCGTGAAGACCGAGTACACGCAATCCGCCATGTGCGAGACCTGCCTCTCAATCCATCACGGGTTTGAACGCCGGCCTGTTGACGAGACGCGATTTTGCTCCCGCCCAGTTGGAGAACGCCGCCTCGTCGCGGCCTGGTTCCGCGAGCGCCAGTACCGTTCACAGACCGGGGAAGCTAACGCGGTGTCGCGCCTCTCGATTCCTGCTGATTTCGTCAATCGTGTGGTGAGGTCGCGCGAGTTTCAGACGGCTCAAAAGCCGAATGATTGGCCAGCTCGGATCGAACTCACCCGGGCGCGCGCTGAACTTGGGGCTGCGGGGGAAGCCGTGATGGTTGTTGTGGAATCCCTCACCACCTGTCAGCACCGCCAGCCACGGGATGTTCGTCGCGGTATTGTCGAAGGTCCGGTACCCTCGAACGTGACAGAGGCCGTTGATGGACGACGACAAGAAGAAGACGTAGATGACGCCGTGCAGTCCGGCCGCCAACAATCCCCAGCCGATGCCGATCAACGCGCAGAGTGCGGCTGTACCCAGCACAGGGCCGACGAGCCCGTGATTGAACAACAACCGGTCCCACCGATCCACCGTAATGTCGTGTGCGTACTTCTCGACCGTCGCGGGGTTGCCGGCCTCACGCACGTAGTAGAAGACGTTGCCCAGCTGCACCGGCCAAAAGCCCTTCAAGCGCGGGCTGTGCGGATCCCCGTCCGCGTCCGTGAAGGCGTGGTGCTTTCGATGGACAGCTACCCATTCCTTCGTGGCCAATCCGGTCGTGATCCACAACGCGAATCGGAACATCCAGGCGATCGCTGGATGAAGCGTCAGGGCACGATGCGTGGCGCAGCGATGCAAGTAGATCGTCGTGCTGAACGTGGCCACCTGCGTGAGAACGATGGCGATGGCAACGCTGCCGACCAGTGCTGACGTCACGGACACGCCGGCGCACCATTCGTCAGGACGTGAATGCGCGGCAGATCAACGGTGATGTTCGCCACGTGTTCACCGTGCCTGAGGAAGGGCGCGAGACCAGATGATGCCGATCTCCTTCGGATGGAGGGCACTGCGCCAGAGCCGCGCCAGAACGCTCGACCGTTGGCCGCGCGGTCGCTGACTGGGCGCGCCGCCACCCTCGAGCTCGCGTGCGAGCCGTTCACGACCGGACACCACTGAGGCCTGTGCGGCTACCGTCGCCTGCGGATCAGGGCTCCGCGTCACTTGAAGCGCCCGAGCGAGAGGGCGATGATCCCACTCTCCGGGAATCATGACCGGCGAGCCGCCGCGAGCCGCCTCCTGAAGCAACAGCGCCGTGTGTTCCGCCGGCGTCCGCGGCACGAGCATCACCGCTCCGCCCATTCGACAAAGGCCGGTGGAACCTCGTTGCGGACGATCATGACACGCAAGACGCGATCGTCACGGAGCAGGGTCGCGGTCCCGAGCCGCGCCGCTTCGACCGTCGGGTAACGCGCCCAGGCCGCGGCGAGCCCGCTCGCCGAGCCGCGTCTCATCGTGGCCACTAACTTGAACATGATGGGCACTCGGCCCGGTTGCTCATGTCCGACGGGTGCGATTCGCGCATGAAACGAGCGTAGCCGAGTCGTCCACGGTGGGCTGTGCGAAACGAGACAGCGACCAATGGCTTGACGCATCGCGGTACAAGAGTCGGTCTCCTTGCCTTCAGCCGCTGGGGTGTCGAAGCCAACCATGGCCGGATCTATGCGCGCAGCCTTCCGACACACGGGTGTATTTTCATGGTCGACCTGCCGCGACTATTCGTGCCCGCTGCCGCCACCGCATAGCCGGGCTAGCCCGGAAGGCGCGCGCGATTTGCAGGCCAACGGCGTTGCCGACACCGTTCACGTAGAATTGACCTCGGGTGCACAACAACTTCCAGGCGGCCGTCTTCGACTCCAGCCATGACGAGTAAGCTGAAGCCTGCGGCGCCGATCAAGCCGGTGACCGCAATCGAGTGGACCGGCTTGCGCACCCAGCGCATCGACTTCCAGCCTGGCGCCACGATCTTCGCCCAAGGGGATCCCGCGACGAGCGTCATGTATGTCGACAGCGGCGCCGTCCGGCTGTCCGTCTTGTCCCACGCAGGAAAGGAGGCCGTGATCGCCGTGCTCGATGTCGGCCATTTCTTCGGCGAGGGGTGTCTGGCGAGCCAGACGCAGCGAATGGCCACCGCGTTGGCAATTGGTCCGTCCACGGTCACGGTCGTTGACAAGCCGGATATGGTCAGGCACCTCCACTCGCACCCGGCGTTCGCGGATCGCTTCCTGACGCACATGCTGACGAGGAACATCCGCATCGAAGAGGACCTGATCGATCAGCTCTTCAACTCGAGCGAAAAACGATTGGCTCGCACGCTGCTGCTGCTCGCCCGATATGGTGAACCTGGGGCCTCGCATCGCGAACTTCCGAGAGTGTCTCAAGAAACCCTCGCCGAGATGGTCGGCACGACACGCTCACGGGTCAACTTCTTCATGAACAAATTTCGCAAGTTGGGGTTCATCGAATACAACGGGGGTTTGAAGATCAACAACTCCCTCTTAACCGTCGTCCTCCGCGACTGACGTTGCTGCGAGGGTGACCGATCACCTGCCGTCACCGACTGCACGTCATCCCCCGGCCGCCAGCGCTCAGCCGATCGACCAACGCGATGGCCACGCGCTCGCAAACGCCGTCATGGGCCGCGATTCCGTCCTGGGATTTCCTACGCGAATAGCACACCAACACGAGCGACGTTGATGCGCCGGTACCTCGAGCCGTGCCCTTCGCCTTGTTCCTGAGCACGAGTCCAATATGAGCGAAGATTCTCGACGTGTTCCGCCGCGGCCGGCTCGGGAGGGCGCTGCCGCCCCAGGCCGGCGACTGCACCGGCGTCATCGTTCCTGGCTGCACGAGCATTCGCTCAGCGTGGTGATCGGGGGCATCGTCCTGGTCTTGCTTCTCCTGTACTGGCGCGCAGATCCGGCGACACACATGGGGTCGTTTTTCGGGAATGCCGCGGCCGACTGGCTGGGCTCGTTCGTCACCGTCGTGGCGACCAAATTCTGGTTCGAGAGAGGCTCGCCGGAAAGCCGCGTGCCGGCGGTCCTTCGCGGCAAAGTTCCAAAGGTTCTACACGAACACTCGCTCACGGTGATGCTGGTACTGACATGGACTGGGTGGATTTGGTGGTATGTGCAGATTGACCCAAACGGGAAAGCCGGTCAGGTCGTAGGGAATATCGTTTCAGAATGGAGTCAGATTCTCTCCCTCGTGTGGTTCACGAAGTACCTCATCGAAAAAGGATCACGCGAAAGTCGCCGCGAGTAAACGCTCGACCGTCGGCCCGCCATGTCGCGCGCTGACCCGGTCCGCGCCTCGGTTACGGTCGAAACACGCCTTTATTGACCGCTCGCGCCTTCGCGGTGGCCGCGCGTCCGTCGTCACGTTCCTTCTGCTGTCGCACGATTTCCCGCTGCGGCGCTTCCTGATCGTCGAGCCGGACCGCCTGCGTTTCGGCCTTTCGCGCGAGGTCAGCCAGACCCACATCCATGACGAGCAAGCGAAACGTCTCGCCGTACGACGAGGTCCGGTAGAGGACGATCGCGTGCTGGCTGTCTCCCCACCGGCCGACCAGAGATCCCGATTCGATTTCCAGTCGCGACGGCACTCGTCCAGGCGCTCGCGACGTTCGCGCAAGTACGGGTCCGTAGACGGCGGAGATCGCTTCAATCATGTCCGCAGCGGTCATGCCTTCTGTCCGGTCGTGACCGTAGTCAACCACCATGCGGAACAGTTGATCGTTGTAGAAGCCAAAGACGATCTGCTCCACCGGATCCGTTGAGGCCGCGACCGATCCGGGCATCCAATGCGAGGGCCGAAATTCGAGATCCTGCAACACGGCCGGACGCTGATGGATTGTTTTCGCTTCCGACGACGGCACGCCCGCAAGGGTTGAGACGGACGCGACGTCGCTCCCCAGCTGGAAGTTGCGATACTGCGACAGATCTTGCGCTTCGAGCTCGTGCGTCGAGCATATGATGGCGAAGCACACGCCGAGTATTCTTGACAGTTTCATATCGCGTCTCTTTTCATGTGCGGGTCGTGTTAAACCTTCCATTCAGCCCCGCCGATCGGAACCGTACAGCACGTCCGCCGCGGTGGCGGGTTGAGGTCCTGGCCACAGCATGAGCACAATCGTGGGCGGCACCACGCTCAATGCCAACAAGATCGCTCCCGTACTGAGAGTCACCGAAGCCCCCACCGCGATACTGGCCACGGCGACCAGCGTCACCGCGACAAACCAAGACTGAATCACTCTCGACCGAGTCATTTCGTTCACCATCGTATTCACCTTGTATCCGTCCGGCGGCCGATCTCGCCGGAGCAGGGTTGCGTTCTTCTGACTGGTAAGACGCCGAAGCGCCGTTGCTCGATGCGGGGCTTGTCTTCGTTGGCCGGATCGATCCAAACACCACGAGTGTACTTCACACGCTCACGGCGCACTGTGCTCGATTGCACAGCGCCGATCGTCGAGTGTCGTCACAGTTGGGACGTAGTCGCCATGATCGGCGGCTTCCGTCTGGACTGGTAAAACACATGGCCATTGAGGCATCAGTCGCTCCGATTCCGGTCGCCGCCGCGTCCGCTCCGCACCAGGCGGTCGTGCCTGATGCGGATTTCGACAGCCGCTGGGCTGCGTGGGTGGCGCGCGGTCGCGTGCATGAACAACGCGCACGGCGCCGGTTCCTTATCTGGGGTTCTGTGATCGCGGTCGGAGTCGCCATCGCCTTTGCGCTGCTGAGAGCATGAGCACGATCAAGCAGAATGCTGATGCGGCGATCAGGCGTGCTCCCGTGATGTCGCGGGATCACGATATCCAGAAGGGCGCCATCGAGGACGGCTATCCGAGCACGACCACGAACGCGCCTGGCTTAGACGCGGATGGACTGCCGGACGACGAGACGGCAATCGCGGCGTATGCGCTCGGCGCGAGGGTCGACGGGTCGCAGGGTTAAGTCGCGCGAGCGCGCAACCAAAGTATTGCCGGGTCACAACAGATCGTTGTGCCAGAACAGCACGTCGTCGGCGCACAATGGCGGTGCACTCGCCCGCGATCCGAGCCCACGAATCCTGAGCATTTCTGTCGAAGGCATCGTGGATGCCATAGCGACCTGCGGAGGCAGAAAACCCGGAGGCAACCACGCACGGATGGTCGGACGCCGCTCGACCGGCTCTCGCGCGATCAGCGCTTGCAGGAGGGCTCCCACCCGTGCGCCTGAGGCATCCCGGTCGCCGCATTCCTCGAGCGTCCAACGATCGCCCACGACGCTGACAATCACGTAGGCGGCCGCCGTGATGCCTTCTTCAGCAATGAAGAAATGCAGCTGGCGTGCGTGCGCCGAACCGAGCCCCGCCAGCAATCGCCGCGTCGTGACGATGTACTGAATAAAGTCGATGTCGCGGTCGAGGTGGAAGCCGGCATGATCGGCTCGTACTCGTCCCATCGCCACGATCGCCGCGAGATCCCGCTCCTCGCCACCGCGCACCATCGTCATCGGGGCGCCGTGACGCGACGACTCCGTCACGTTGAGCGTCAGGTCCGTCATCGGCAGCGTCTGGAATCCGCTGTCGACGTCGTGACCGATGTGGGCGGACGGGAATAGCAGCGCCATCTCTGCGCCATTTCGCTCCGCGTCGGCGAGGAGCACGTCGACTAACGTACGGGAGTGAATGCCGTCGGGCTCTGAGGGGCCCGCCCACAATGAGCCGAGGGCGCAGACGCGCACCGCCACTCGATCGAGCACTCCGGCCAGATCGTACCGCTCGACGCTAGCGAGAATGTTCTCGCCGTCCATCAGCGCGAATGTTCGTTGGTGTCGGGCGCCCCACGACGTTTTCATCCGGGCCGCGTGAAACTTGCCACGTGCGTCCCGATTGAGTCCGCTCTCGCCACTTCGACACCTCGCATCGAGGACACGGTGGAGAAGAGGCCCTTCGGCCGCAACTACCGTCGGCACACGTTCATTTTCCGTCGCCCGCGCGCCGCCTTTTCCGGCTGGCACGAGGACGCATCGCAATCGGCGCGGCACAGACCATGTCGCGAACGTGTCGCACGATCTGGCGAGTCGGCTGCGCCTCGCTGAACGTGCGATTGTGGACGAATCCCTGCGGCAGGCTCGCCGGTCCCATCCATCCTGGCGCGCTCATCGTCGCATACGTGTGCGTCACGTTGATGTGAAGATGCCCGTCGCGGACCATCTCGAACAGCACGACTTGACAGTCGTTGCCGGGTACACGATCGACCCTGAACCGTCGGACCGCGGTTTCTACGGCCGCGACGTCTGGCGCCCACGAGGGGGTGAGCAGCTTATGTGTGGTCGTAATCGTCATTAAACCCTCTCCTGATGTTTCCACGTGCCGCTCAGTACATGCCGCCCATGCTGCCGCCGGCCATCGCGGCCGGCTGGTGCTTGTCGGGAATCAGCGAGATAACCGCTTCTGGCGTCAGGAGCAGCGACGCGATCGAGGCCGCGTGCTGCAAAGCGGAGCGGACGACTTTGGTCGGATCGATGACGCCGGCCTGCACCAGATTCTCGTACCGCTCGGTTTGCGCGTTGAAGCCTTCATCGCCGGTCATGTCCTTGACCCGCTGCACGACAATCGACCCCTCATGACCCGCGTTGGTGGCGATCCACCGCATCGGTTCCTCGATCGCTCGCAGAATGATGTTGACGCCGACCTGCTCGTCAACCCCCAGCTGCAGGGTCGCGAGAACCTTCGACGCTCGCAGTAGCGCGACGCCCCCGCCTGGCACCACACCTTCTTCGACAGCGGCTTTCGTCGCGTGCATCGCGTCTTCGACACGCGCCTTCTTCTCTTTCATTTCGGTTTCGGTGGCTGCCCCGACCTTGATGATCGCCACGCCGCCGACGAGCTTGGCGAGCCGCTCCTGCAGCTTCTCGCGGTCGTAGTCGGACGTCGTGTCCTCGACCTGCGTGCGGAGCTGTTTGACGCGTCCCGCGATCGACGCCGTGCTGCCGGCCCCTTCCACAATCGTCGTGTTGTCCTTGTCGATCGTGACCTTCTTCGCCTGGCCAAGGTCGTCGAGTTTGAGGTTCTCGAGCTTCAGCCCAAGATCCTCGGTGATGGCCTTGCCGTTGGTGAGAATGGCGACGTCTTCGAGCATCGCCTTGCGGCGATCCCCAAAACCCGGCGCCTTGACCGCGGCGGCCTTGATCGTCCCGCGCAACTTGTTCACGACGAGTGTCGCCAGCGCTTCGCCGTCGAGGTCCTCCGCGATGATCAGCAGCGGGCGACCGGCCTGCGCCACCTGCTCCAATATGGGCAGGAGGTCTCGCATCGCGCTGATTCGCTTTTCGTGAATCAGAATGAACGGGTTCTCGAGCACGACTTCCATGCGTTCCGGATCGGTCACAAAATACGGCGACAGGTACCCGCGATCGAACTGCATCCCTTCGACCACCTCCAGCGACGTCTCCATGCTCTTGGCTTCTTCGACCGTGATGACGCCGTCTTTGCCGACTTTGTCCATCGCGTCGGCAATGATCTGGCCGATGGTCTCATCATGGTTCGCCGAGATGGTGCCGACCTGCGCGATCATGGACCCCGTCACGGGTTTCGACATGCGTTTGAGCTCGACGGTCATCGCCTCAACGGATCGCTCAATCCCTCGTTTGATGGCCATCGGGTTGGTTCCGGCGGTCACGTTTTTCGCGCCTTCGCGGTAGATGGCCTGCGCCAGCACGGTCGCTGTCGTCGTGCCGTCGCCGGCGATGTCCGACGTCTTGCTGGCCACCTCTTTCACCATCTGCGCGCCCATGTTCTCGAGCGCATCCTTCAATGCGATCTCTTTCGCGACGGTCACGCCATCTTTCGTGATGGTCGGTGAGCCGTACGTCTTGTCGAGAATCACGTTGCGGCCCTTCGGCCCGAGGGTCACCCTGACCGCGTTCGCCAGGCTATTGACCCCGCGCAGAATGCCCTGACGCGAGGAATCGCCGTACACAATCTGTTTCGCCATCACGAATCTCCTGCGGCTGCGCCTTGCTCACGGCGCGCCACGCCGACGGTTACTTCTTGTGCGCCGTTCCGCCGGCGTTGATCACCGCCAGTACCTCGTCTTCGCGCATGATGAGGTACTCCTCGCCCTCGAGCTTCACTTCCTGGCTCGTATACTTGCCGAACAGGATCTGATCGCCAGGCTTCACATCGAGCGCGATGCGTGTGCCGTCGTCCTTCACCTTGCCGTTACCGGCGGCGATGACTTCGCCTCGCTGCGGCTTCTCTTTCGCCGTGTCCGGAATGATGATCGCGCCGCTCTTCTGCTCGCCTTCTGCGAGACGGCGAACGATGATCCGGTCGTGTAGTGGTCTGACGTCCATGAATGCAACTCCAAGCTGTGACGAAGGGGCGGCGGCGACAACCGCGGTCCGGAGCGGAGGAAGATTGCCGCGGTCACTCTTGCGAACTCGCGACAACATCGAACGAGATACGTTTCTCAACGAATGCAGACCCGTCTCATGTTCCACCCGCCGAAGCGTCCCCGGCGGTCACGGCCAATTGCGCGCGGAGACGTTGCTCGACGATGTCGGCCAACCGTTGGGCGGGCGCCGTGAACGACGCCACATGCCACCCAGACGCCGTGCGAATGCCGAGATCCCACTCGGCTTCGCTCTCGGACGGGACAAGCCTGACCCGCCAGTCCTCAGGATCAGGGTGGTGACGGAGCAATCGCACTCTCTTACGGATCGCCTCGGTCACCGCGCGATCCGATACGCCTTCGATTTCCAGTTCGATGCTCATTGCCACGTCTCCGTCGTACTTCGCGCACCCGCGCGTACGTTTCATCGCGCGAACGAACAACCCCTGCGAGATCCGTGGCGGTCGGAGGCTCATCACGTCATCCGCTTGATCTGTTCCTGGTGCCGTACACACTATGTCGCAGCCAAAGGGCGTCGCGATGTGTCGAATTGAACAGCACGTTGAAAACGGCGCGCAGCCTGGTCGAGACGCTTTGGTACGCGACGCCGAATCGTCCCGTCGGTTCGCGTTGGTGCGTGGGGTTGTGTCCAGAGAAAGCGTCGTTGAACGCTCCGCGGCCGACAGCGGGTCTGGGTTACCTCTCGGAGTCGGACACTTGCGACAGACGCTGATCAGCAAGCCACTGATGGCTGACAAATCCCAGAGGCGAATGCATGTGGCCTTCGGCAGCCAACGTCGCCCACTTCGCGATGACGCCCGCGATTGCAATGCTGAGGATGATCCACACAATGTTCATCGATGTGTTCGCTCGTCGCGAGGAGTCGAGAATACTGCGTCAGCATCGAAGGGGATGTGCGGAAGGGGACAGTGGCAATCGAAGGCTCCTGCTAGGCTGGCCAGCATGTCAGAACGAAACGGCGATCGAGCGCGATTCCAGAAGAACCGAAAGCGGAAATTGCACCACCGTCAGTGCATTCAGGCGCTGAGGCTTGCGCTGCGGAATCGCGCGGCGGAGCAAGCATCTACGCGCGAGGCTTCGCTCAACATGCACGATGAAGGTGGTCCCGCGCGAATCGGCGACTGAGCTGTTGGTTGGCACCATGCGATCGCTCTCGCCGTTCCGCGCGGCGTCCCGGTGACGAATCTGCGTGTCCCCTCATACCTCCCAGAGTCCCGTTGCGACCTGTTCCCAGTACGTGACGCCATCGTCGTGCCAACGAATGAATCGTAGGCCGCCGTCTTGAGAGACAACGAGGGCAAGCGCGTCACGCACGGCCTGGCATAGCCGATAAGCGGAGCGATGGCGTGTGCCGACACGATCGGTTCGAACCCATTCTCGTGCCGCGCCTTCGAGGTCGTGTGCCCGCGCTACTCGGCGCACTTCCGGCAACTCCCCGGCGATCTCGACGCCGAACCCGAGAATCTCGAGACGGTCGGTCATCACGACGGTGCCGTCCACGCGCGTCAGATCGGCTACCAAATGGGCCACCTCGAACAACGCTTCGTCCATGTCGCCCAGACGTTGCGCGCGACTCGCTTCGTAGGTGTTCCATCGAACCGCCGCATTGTTGGCTCCTTCATCCCGGGCGAGCTCGTTCATGATGTCAGCCATGAGAGTCACGACCCGTCTGCGGGGCTCCTCATCGGTGAAGCCGTACTTCACGCGCACATATCGCCCGTCCTGGAGCAACTCGGACACACGGCCGTGGGGCACGATAATCAGTGTTCCCCCATGCTGCGCGGCTCGAATGGTCGCGACGATGCGGCGCAGGACATGCCCCGCGAGCACGGAACCGAAGGTCGAGTGGACCTCGGCCCAGGGTTCGCGGGCCTGTTCACGGTCGCGCATGTGTGCAGCCCACGTGAGCTGGCCGACGTCCGACAGCCTTTCGTGCAACCATTGCGCCTGAAAGACGTCCACCTCCCGGCCTGACAAAGCTCCGTTCCTCAGTTCTGCCAATGTCACAGCGCCAGCAGTTACCAGCAGGCGCCCTGGGCCGGTCGCTGCGACAATCAATACGGGCGGAATCGTCTGATCCGTTGCGCGTCCGCCCCTGACCGACTGGAGCCACTGCGGTCCTGAGTGAATGACACCCCAGATCGTCGGTTCTCCACCAGCGAACGTGGCGCCCATCAACGAACGTGAAAACACGACGGCCGGAGCAAGCCTGCGGAGTTCGTGCTCGTCGAACGGTAGTGGACGTGCAAACACCAGCCGATGGAGGCCAGACGGCGGGCCCGCGGCCGGCGCGAACGCGTCAGGCTCGCTGAGGGCGAGGCGAAAGGTCACGGGCCGACCTTCTTCGCGGAGCAGCGTGGCTTGGTAACAGATGGCGAGGACGTCCACGAGCGCAGAAGTGGCAGGAGGTGGCAAGTCGATCTGCCCAGCGGCTGTCGCTTCGTGCCATCGAGTGAGAACCAGGGCAGCCAGATCCGCTGGATAGGCGGCTTGCCTCCTCGCCGGTGGTTCAAGCGGCTGAGCGTCAGTGTGAGGACGGTCAGATGGCGCGTCCGGATTCATGATCATCCATCGTACCAACAAGAAGACTGGGCGATCGTCAACTCGAACCGGATTGGTTCGAACGTCCCTTCGATTTCGTCGTCGAGCGCCGTGTCCGAGAAGAGGATGGCGATTTCCGCGCCTCCTCGGCACTGGCGAGGATCTCGTGACCGTCCGTCAGCGCGAACGTTCGTTGGTGCTGACGCCCCCACGACGTCTTCATTTGGGCCGCATGCAAGACGCCGCATGCTCGTGAGGCCAGGCCGTTGTTCGGCCTCTGACATCTCGCCTCGAGGACGCGATCACGAAGCGGGCCCTCGGCGGCGACGACGCTGATCACGCGTGTCCCTCCGCGCCGTCGCCCCGCTATTGGAGTGTCGTCAAGATCGATCAGGGCCGTCTGACTCGTGAGGCGTGTCCGGCTCCTCGCGATTCAACAGGTCGGGCACCGCGGCGATCGCCTCGTCGCGGCTCCCGAACCATCGATCCACATCGCTGATCGGGAGCTTGTCGCCGTCAACGAATCGGTTGGGCAGTGCGACGAGCGCGAATGCGTGGGTGCGAGGATCCTCGTAGATTGTGTATTTCATTCGGCGCCCTATGTGAAGTGCACGAGGAAAAGCCATCTGTCGAAGGCGGAATGACGCTCGGCTAGCGCCCCGGATTCGCGCCCACCGGCACGGCTATTTCTCTGCGCTTCGAGAATACGGAATCCGAGCTGGCGCGCATGTGCGAAACGGCACACTGGTTATTGTCAACTGCTGCTACTGTGGTTTCGTCGGCAAAATCCACCCAGTTGCGTCGGGGCTACACACGGACAATATGGAACCAACCGAGATTCAAGCCCGAGCTACGATCGCCGCAGCGCTGATCCTGAGCCGTGCCGTAGAAGTACCGTCGATTCCGACGAGCGGCGACTGGTCACAGGATACTGCCGCTCTTCGCCTGCGGGATCTGACC
>DASTHG010000428.1:0-2352 GCA_035718325.1 Gemmatimonadales bacterium
AGCGCATCCGCCAGGAACCGCACGAAGCCGGGAGCGAAGGTGGCAAGCCCCGGACGTTGCTCGACCATGAAACTGACTCTCGTGGTCGTCTCCTGAACCGCACTCCAGGAAAGCTCGGCCCAGAAGAACCGGCCGCGCGCCAGCATGCCAAGGGCGCCGGTTCCCGCGACGCCCCACACCACGGCGCGTACGCTCTGGCGCAGCGCTCCGCTCGGCGCCACGAGGGCCATGCCCGCGAATGCCGCCGCAACGGCCACAGAATATGCCCCGACGGCGGATTCGAACGGTACGAACGAGGACGGGACGACGAAGGTGACTCCCAGCAGAACGAGCAACCCCATGAGCGACCGCTCCCACCACCGCGTCGGCCCGGCCGCCCAGAGCAGGGCCGCGAGGCTCAGCGGGAGCAGCCCCCACGTGGGAACCAGTCCCCAGCCATAGAATCCCAGCGCGAAGGTCGAGAGCACGAAGAACGCCAGCGTGCCGAGCGCCAGACGCAACCATTCGCCGCGCGACGCCATCGTCAGGCGGCGGACCCGCTCTTGATGTACGGGATCAGCGCGAGCTGCCGGGCACGCTTGATCGCCGTGGCGAGCTGGCGCTGGTGGCGCGCGCACATCCCCGACAACCGCGACGGCAGGATCTTGCCGCGCTCGGTCAGGAAGCGGCCCAGCGTACGATCGTCCTTGTAGTCGAGCACGCGGACCCCGGATTCACACACGGGGCAAGTCTTGGCGGGACGTCTCACGCTTCCTCCTCGTCAATCTCGATTTCTTCGGGGACGACGGCCGGCGTCTGCGGCATCGGCTTCGCCGGCTCGCCCTCGTTGAGCACGACGAGGTAGCGCAACACCGATTCGTCGAGCTTCACCGCGCGCTCGTATTCGGGCAGCAGCTCGCCGGCCGCTTCGAACTGGGTGACGACGTAGTAGCCGATTTCCTTCTTCTTGATGGGGTAGGCGAGAGAGCGCTTGCCCCAGTGACTGCTGGTCGTGACCGAGCCTTTGCCGTCCTTGGTAAGGAGGGCGTGGAACCGCTCCAGCTTCTCGTTGATGGCCGGTTCTTCCAACGCGGTATCGAAGATGTAGACCGTCTCGTAACGACGAGCCATGACACCTCCCTTTGGTCGTGAGCGACCCGGCGCTGGTGTGGCGCCGAGTAGGGGATTTGGGAGCAGGGAACATAACGACCTCGCCGTCGTCGCGGGAGGCGGGGTACTATTGGAAGTATGCGGGCCATGACCCTTCTCGTAGTGGGGAGTGCCGCCGCCGTCGGCGTGCAGCAACCCACCACCCACTTAAGCGGCACCGTGCTCGCCACCTGGAGCGGCAAGCCGCAAGCGGGTGTCCGGGTGACGGTGTCGGGCGGAGCGGAGCAGGCTACGGATGCGAACGGCCACTTCGATTTCCCGACCGTGGGCAGTGGACGTGCCAAGCTCCAGGTGACCTACGCCGGGCACGCGGGCGCTGCGCGGGATATCGTGCTCCCGGTGGGCAAGCCGCTGCAGGTCGAGGTATTGATGGACAGCGAGGCCACCGACCTTGCGCCCTACGTGACCGAGGCGAGCCGCCTCGAAAGCCGGCTCGGTCTCACCGGTTTCTATGCCCGGCGCCGGCTCGGATTCGGGCGCTTCTTCAGTCGAGACGATATCGCGAAGACCCATGATCACCAAGTGACCCAGGTGCTCTCGATCGCCGGGGCGTCGTACCGGTGCGGCGGGGCAGGATGTGCACCGGTGCTGTTCCGATATGGACGCGAGTGCCGGATGACCCTGTTGATCGACGGTTATCCCGCGCCCCAGCAGGACATCACGAACATGGAGCTGGACGATGTCGTCGGGATCGAGGTGTATCGCCGCGGCTACCAATCGGTCGCCGGAGAGACGCTCGAGAATGGATACGACCTGGCGGCGCTGGCGCGGGGGTGCGGGCTGGTGGTGATCTGGACGCGCGCGGCCACGCCGCGAACCGACTAACGACCGTCTCCCGGCCCCTGCCGCAGCCAGTCGTCCGCGGCCTTGATCAGATCCGGCATCAATCCTTCCGCCTGCTCGCGCTCCGCCTCGTCGAAGGGCGCGAGCACGAATTCTTCCCACGGCTCACCGGATGGCAGCGGCCCGATCCCGACGCGCAAGCGCGCGTACTCTTGCGACTGCAGTGCCGCCTCGATGCTCTTCAAGCCGTTGTGACCGCCCGCGGAGCCCGACGGGCGCAGACGCCAGGTGCCGAGCGGGATATTGAAGTCGTCGACGACGATGAGCAGGTCTTTGGCGGGGGCGAAGGTCGGATTGGCGCGCAGGCTCGCGAGCGCGGCGCCGCTGCGATTCATCATCGTGGTGGGCTTGAGGACGCGG
>DASTHG010000429.1:0-2292 GCA_035718325.1 Gemmatimonadales bacterium
GCAACCCGGTGCAGGCCGGGTGGTGGCTCGTCATCCTCGTCGCGGTCCTCGGGGTCGTCGTTCTGGCGATTGCCCAGTTCGTCATCGCGTCGGGGCGCAGGCTCGCGTTCGCGGCGGCGCTGGGGCCGCGTGCCCTGATCGCGACCGGCGTCGACGTCGTCTATTACGTGCTGGTCGTGGCGCTGTTCATCCGCGTGATCGGGGGCTGGCTCGGATACTTCCGCTATACGCGCTGGATGCGGCCGATGTACTGGCTCACCGACTGGATCGTCGAGCCGATCCGGCGCATCCTCCCGCCCATAGGGCAGATGGATTTGAGTCCCCTCGTCGCGTGGCTCCTCCTCATGGTGCTGCGCGCGTTCGTAGAGCAAGTACTCCTGTGAACCAGTCAGCTTGAGATCAGCCGCTCGAGTGCACGTTCAGGTGGTCCCGCGCGCGGGCGCCACCGCGGTCGCCGGCCGTCATGGCGACGGTGTCCGCATCCGCGTTGCTGCGCCTCCGGTGGACGGGGCGGCGAACGAGGAGCTGGTGCGATTCGTTGCGAAACGGCTCGGCGTGTCGCGGGGCGCGGTGACGATCGCTCACGGGCAGTCGTCTCGGAGGAAGACCGTCACGATCGAGGGCTTCTCGACCGACGCGGCGCTCGCCCGCCTGCTGGAGGATACGTGAGACTGCTCAAGACGCTCGTCAGCTTCGTCGTCGCCACGCTCGTCGGCGTGCTCGGCAATCAACTGTTCGGCGCGTTCGGGATGGTGGTGGGGTTTGTGGCAGGCGGCGTGGCGGCGTGGTGGGTCGCGCGCCGGGTCATGGATGGCTGATGGCCGAATGCGCGTCGCTGCGCTTGAAGACGCGAAATAAATAAAACAGCGACGGCACGAGGACGAGCGCGCCGAGCACGAGCGCCACGATCACGAGGCGCAGCGTGGCCAGTGGAGCGGCGGCGGACGCGATGTCCAAGTCGGGTGGGACGACGTAGGGATACTGGCTCCACGCCCATCCCCAGAGCACCAGCGACACCTGCAGCATGGCGGCGACGCGCGCCAGCGCGTAACGCCGCCGCACCAGCGCCGCCAGCGCGCCGATGGCCACCACCCCGGTGATCACCTGAAACGGCAGCGCCCAGTGCGAGCCTACGAGACCGTGCCGCATCAGTGGCGCGCTTGGTCCAGCGGTCAGGAGCGCGACGAGGGCGGCGCCACCGACCGCAACCCCGGACGCGAGCGCGCGCCGCCGGAAATCTTCGCGCAGCGCTCCCGCGGGCGCCTCGAGCGTGAGATACGTGGCGGCGAGAAACGCGAAGCAGGTGAGGGTCACCACCCCGATACTGAGCGGGAACGCGGCGAGCCACGGCATGAGGTACTGGGCGGCGAAGGACGTCGCCGGTTTCGTTGCGGCGGTCCCTACCGCGCCCGACGCGACGGCGCCGAGTGCCGTCCCGAGCAGCAACGGCGTCACGAGGCTCGCGATTGCAAAGACGCGACCCCAGCGCAGCTGGACTGCGTCGCGGTCGCCGCCGTAGCCGCGGAACGCGAACGCCGACCCGCGCAGCACGATACCGATGAGCACACCCGTCAGCGGCAGGTTGAGCGGCACCACGAGGCGGGCGAACGCGGCGGGAAAGCAGGTGAACAGCAGCACGATGGCGAGAATCAGCCACACGTGGTTCGCTTCCCACACCGGCCCGATGGCCTGCGCGATCAGTTGTCGCTGCGCTTCCTTGCGGGTCCCTCGGGCCAGCAGATCCCACACCCCACCACCGAAGTCCGCGCCACCCAACACCACGTAAGCGTTGAGGGCCACGACGAGCGTCCCCGCGAGGAACGTGGCGGCGCTCACGGGTCCGTCCCCCGAAACTCACCGGTGTGCACCGGGCTGCGTACGATCTGTCGCGCCAGCAGCACCGTCACGACGACGGCGAGGAACACGTAGATCAGGGCGAACACGCCGGTGCGCCACGGCTGCCCGGGCATCGGCGTCACCGCGTCGGCGGTACGCAACACGCCATAGATGATCCACGGTTGCCGTCCCAGCTCGGTCACCATCCACCCCGTCTCGATCGCGATGAAGCCGAGCGGTGCACCGATCACTACGGCGCGCAGAAATGCGCGACGCTGGGACAACTCAGCGCGCCGCAAGGCGAGCCACGCCGCCCACAGCCCGACGAGGGCCAGATACGTTCCGCAGGCGACCATCACATCGAACGAGAGGTGCACCGCCGGGAGATTGGGCCATTGGTCGCGAGGGACCGAATCGAGTCCCACCACCGTTGCCTCGGGATCGCGAAACGCGAGC
>DASTHG010000430.1:0-3692 GCA_035718325.1 Gemmatimonadales bacterium
CGTCGTGATGACGATACGAGCTGCAGCCCCTGCCGCCGGCGCGACGAGGAACGGCACGCTCGTGGCCGCCGGCAGATTCGTGGCGCTAGCGACCAGCGTGTATCCCGCGAACGGCTTGTCGAGTGTGAGACCGGAGAATGACGCGACGCCGTTGAGCGTCGAGCTGTGGGTTTGTCCCGACAGCGTGGCGCCGCCGGGGTTCGCGCCGAGTGCCAGATCGATGCCGGCACCCGGTGCCACGACGACATTGCCGAACGCATCCTCGACCGACACCTGCACGGCTGGCACAATCGGCGCGCCAGCGGCGGCTGGGCTGGGGGCGCGCGTGAACACGAGCTGGCTGGCCGGTCCGGCCACGGTGCTCGCGGTGAAGAGGAGGGGCGCACCCGCGAGATCGGCGACGGACGCCTCGACCGTATCGGCGTTCGTCCCGGCAGCGGTGCCGAGCGTGAGGACGACGGCCGCGAGGCCCTGGTCATCGGTCGCGGAGGAGGGGGTCGAGAGGAAGCCGCCGCCGGCACGGACATGCCAGTCGACGTGAACGCCGCCGACGGGCGCGCCGTCCGCAGTCGTGACGAAGGCGACGAGGGGTTGCGCCAACGCCGATCCCGCGGCGCCCGTCTGCGCGTTGCCGGCCGAGACGGTGAGGCCTGAGGGAACGAGAACCACTGGGCCGGTCCGCTCTCGGGTGCACGATGCAACACCGAGTGTGGCGAGCAGAATGCGGACAGCCGTGGCGCGATGCACGGAGATCGGAGACCCTCTTCGAGATTGTGGTGTGGCCGACGCAGGGGCTGAAGCAAGTGCCGCGCCAACGCAGCAAGTGGTGCTTTTTCATCGAAATAGGGTTTCGGAGGTGTGGTGCGATTACCACATTGTGGGGGGAAAGGTGAGGACTAGAGGCCCCGCAGCAGGCGCCGCAGGGCAGGCTGGTAATAGCGGCTGGAGATGATCGTCTTCCCGTTGCGTAGTTGAACGGCAAACGCCGACTTGCCGTAGCGCTCGAGCGAGGCGACCGAGCGCACGTTGATGATCGCCGAGCGCCGCACGCGGATGAAGTGCTCTGATGCCGACACGCGTACGGCGATGCGGTCCATCGTCGTGCGCATGACGTAGACACGGTCGCCGCTATGCACCTGGACGTAGTTGCCCGCGCTCTCGAACCAGTCGATCCGACCGGTCTCGAGCAGCACGAGACGCTCGCCATCCCGTACCACGAATCGTTCCGGTGGGCGGGCGGGTGCGCGGTCCTCGGCCGAGGTCGCCCGGCGCGCCAGCAACCCTTCCAGCCGGTCGGCGAGCGATGCCCCGCGTTCGAGCGACAGCAGGGCCGCAGCGCGATCGAGGGCTTCGCGCAGCCGCTCCGGCTCGACCGGCTTGAGCACGTAATCGAGGGCGTGCACTTCGAAGGCCTTCAGCGCGTGGCGATCGTAGGCGGTGACGAACACGACGAGCGGCATCGCGTCCACGCCGATCTCTTCGATGATCTCGAACGCCGTGGAGCGGCCCAGCTGGATGTCGAGCAGGACGAGATCGGGACTGCGCTCGACGATGGCGGCGATCGCGGCGTCCCGCCCGCCGCATTCCCCGACGCACGTCACGCCCGGGAGGGCGCCGAGCTGCTGCTTGAGCCCGCGCCGCGCCACCGGCTCGTCGTCGACGACGAGGACCTTCACGCTGCCGTCTCGCCCAGCGGAATGCGAATCTCCACCCGCGCGCCGTGTGTATCCGCGGCTCCCAGCTCCAAACTGGCGCGCGGGCCGTAGAGATGGTGCAGTCGCGCGCGCGTGTTGCCCAGTCCGATTCCCTGGCGCAGCGACGGGCGATCGCCGATGCCGGGCCCGTCATCGGCCAGCACGATGTGCAGCGTGTCGCGCTCTCGGCCGGCGGCGAGGGTGATCGTCGTGCATCGATCGTCCGATTTGCCGTGCTCGATCGCGTTCTCCAGCAGCGGCTGCAGCAGGAACACCGGGACGCGCGTCTCGAGGACGTCCGGGTCCACGGTGACGTTGACGATGAGGCGGTCGCCGAAGCGGCCACGCTGGATGTCGAGGTAATCGTTCACATACGCGAGCTCACGGCGCAGCGGCACTTCGTGCGCTTCCTCGTCGAGGCTGCGGCGCAGCAGGGAGGAGAGCCGGAACAGCATCTGCTGTGCCTTCCCCGCGTCTTCCGTCATGAAGACCGAGATCGCGTTCAACGTGTTGAAGAGAAAATGCGGCCGCAATTGCGACCGTAACGTGTCGAGCTTGGTCTGCGTCAGCTCCGCCTCCAGCGCCGCGGCGCTCACCTGTTGGGCGACGAACAGGCCGCGATAGCGCAGCGCGGTGTAGACCATGGCGATCACGGCGTAGAACACGAGGCCCGTAAACACGCCCCACACGAACGCCACGGGATTGAAATGTTGCGCCGCGAGCTCCAGAAGCACGTTGTGCAGCGAGGCCAGGGCCAGGCCGATGACCACGTGGGCGACGAGCGGCCGGTGCAGCGGTCTCGTGTCGAGCGGCCAGCGCCGCAGCGCCACAAGGACCAATGGCGTCAACAGCGCCCACACCACCCAGAACTCCGCGCCGTTCACCACGTCCTCCCACACCTGATTGCCGTGCCCCTCGGCCAGGCTCATGAAGACTTCTTCGGCGGTGAAGAACGCGCCGACGATGAGCGCGAGGCCGACGACGCGCGAGGTGCGCAGGCTGTCCGAGGTCATGAATGAATCATGAGTGCCGGGTCGGGCCTCGGCAACGGTGCAACAGATCACAGGAATACGGCTGGAAATCACACGCCGCTCACCGTCCTTCTCCGATCCGTTGTCCACCGCGCACGATCCTCCTAACGTGCCGCAATGCTGGCAGCGTTGTTCTTCGCGGTCGCCGCGGCGCAGGGGCATCTGGTGACGGTGGCGATTCCGCGGTTCGACACGGCCACCGTCACCATCGACGGCCGGCTCGCTGAGGGGGTCTGGACCCGTGCCGCTCTGCTGCGCGACTTCTCGCAATACCTGCCGAACGACAACCGCGCCGCCGACGATTCGACCACCGTGCTCGTGTGGTATGGACCGAGCGCGATCTACTTCGGGGTGCGAGCCTATCAGGACTCGGCGAGTGTGCGGGCAACGTTGGCCGACCGCGACCGGATCGCGGGCGACGACTACATCGAGATCCTGCTCGACACCTTCAACGACCACCGTCAGGCGCTGGTCTTCGGGGTGAACCCCCTCGGCGTCCAGGCCGACGGCACGCTGCTCGACGCGCCACGACAGGTGGCCACGACGCTGTCGGCGGCTTCGACCGGTGCGTACGCGCTCGACTTGAGTCCCGACTTCGTCTACCAGTCGAAGGGACACGTTACGTCGTGGGGCTACGAGGTCGAAATCCGGATTCCCTTCAAGACGCTGCGCTACCAGACGCACGATCCGCAGGACTGGAGCGTCAACGTGATTCGGGTCGTGCAGGCCACCGGGCATCAGCACACCTGGACGCGTGTGTTGCAAACGCGCGCGTCGTTTCTGGGGCAGAGCGGGACGCTCAGCGGCCTCACCGGTCTGCAGCGCGGGCTGGTGCTCGATGTCACGCCGGAGGCGACGAGCACGGTGACGGGGACGCCGGAGACTGCCGGCTGGACGTACCGTGGCGGGGCACCGCATCTCGGCGCCACGGTGCGCTGGGGCGTCACGGCGAATCTCACGCTCAACG
>DASTHG010000431.1:0-10859 GCA_035718325.1 Gemmatimonadales bacterium
GGTCGTGATCTCTTGCCCAAGGTTCTGACCGTTCAGCTGGAGTTGGACGCCGACGACCTGTCGGTCGTCGACGGCGGTGGCCGTCAGGTTCACGGCGCCGAACAGAGTGGCGCCCGTCTGGGGCGCGTAGAGCGACACGATGGGTGGTGCAGCGTCGGGGAGCGGGTTGGGATGTAACGCGTTCCACGCCGCCACGGCGTTGTTCCAGAAATCGAGCCCCGCCGCACCAGTGAGCAGGGTATAGCAGCTCGGCAGCGTTTCCGGGAACGGACCCGGTCCGAGCCAGATCATGACGTTGTTGGCACAGTCGGCGAGCTTTCCGGCCGGCGGACCGAGCGTGTGCGTCCCCAGCGAGTTCGGACTATCCACCCGGAACACGTTGCCGTAAAGGGACACCATCGGGCCCGTCGCGGACCACTTGAAGAACCCGCCATGGCCAGGAACCTGATAGCCCTGGTCCATATCCTGAAGCGCGAACAGCGAATTCTTGATGACGAGCACGTTGCTACTGCCGTCGGGCGGGTTCGTCGACGACGGGGGCCGCGCGCTGATGCCGGTCGAACAACCGTCGAAGAACGAGCTATCGATCGTCCCCGCGTTGAGCCAGTCGTTCTGCACGCAGTCGTCGCGCATGTACTTGAAATGCACTCGGCGAATCACCCAGGACGACGTGTTGTCCTTCAGCGAAATCCCGTCGCCGTAGTCGAACTCGCGCACGTCCTCGAGCTCGAAACCCGGAAGCCCCTCCGTCCGGAAGGCGTAGGTGTCGTGCATCGTGTTCCAGTCGGTCGCCGGCGGGAGTTGCCCATGGATCTCCCCGCCATGGAAGCAGCCGCCGAAACCGCCGCCGAGGATGACCGGGTGCGTCGTGCCGGTGAGGAATTGCGCGGTCGTGGCATCGACGCGCGTGTTATCGATGAGCGCGGTATTGGCGTAGTCCGCGGTCCGCAGCCCATTCAGTGTGATCGTCGGGCCGAGTCGGTCGAGACATTGCGCATCGGGCGGCGGTGGGGCGATGACGGTGATCGACGCGGTTCCGCTCTGTCCCTCGCTCGTCGCCGTAATCGTCGCCGGGCCGACCGTAACGCCGCTGACGAGGCCGCTGCTACTCACCCCGGCAATGCCGGCGTCGCTCGTCTGCCAGGCAATCGCGCGTCCGCTCAACGGATTCCCCGCGGCGTCGAGCGGCTGTGCGGTGAGCTGCACCGTGCTTCCCGGCGTGATCGTGGCCGAGGACGGGGTCACACTCACGCGAGCGACGGGGGCCGGCGCGGCGCCATGGCACGGCACGCCGCCGGCGTCTGCCGCGGTCTGGCCCGCGATCGGAATAAAGGACCACGAATAGGTCCCAGGGCCGAGTGTCAACTTCAGAACGCCGTACGTCGCGCCGATCCGCACTTCACTATTGGCGGTAGGGACCGCGTTGAACGAGTCCAGGCCCTGACCGCCCGTGCCCACGATGAACTCGCGGATGCCGTTCTGCGGATCGGCGGTCCCCGTCGGCGTCTGGGGCGCGAATCGTTCGTACACCCGGGCGTGCGCATTGACCACGATGTCGGCGTGGGCCGCGTACAGATCGTCCCACAGTGGCTTGAGCGACGAGCGCACCGCGCTGCCGCTGGAGCTGAAGCGGGCGTGGTGCCAGTACGCCATGATGCAGCGTTTCGTGTTGGCGGCGAGGTCGGCGCGCAGCCACTGTTCCTGCGGCGAGCCCGCTTTGGTGGAGATGCTGCTCGAGCCGCTGTTCAGCACGATGACGTGCCAGTCCGTCAGATCGTAGCTGTAGTACCCCAGCGCCGGATCCCCCGCCGCCGCGCCGAAGTAGCCGAAGTACCCGCTGGCGCCCGCTGTTGCGTAGTCCTTGTCGCCGACCGCGGGCCTGGTGCGCGATTTGTGACGTCCCCAACTCGGATCGTAACACGACACGAAATCCGCGCTCGAGCCGCTCGCATAGACGTTGTCGCCCGCGGTGAAGACCAAACCCGGGATCGTATCGACAATGGCTGCGGTTGCCGCCGGAGCGGTCTTGCCGCAGCGCCCGATATTGCCGGCGCCGACGAGGACGTCCGGCGTCGCCACGGTCGCGACGGTCGTGGGACGCAGCGGAGCCCCGGGCGGCGCCGTGACGGGCGCGCGCTCGTCGCTGCAGGTCGTGCTGAGCAGCACGACGGCAACCATCGACGCGACCCGCAGGGGGTCAAGCCGCCGATCCGTTGGCATGAATTTCGTGTGCTTAGAGGAATGCTCTCGGCGATTTCGACCGCGCGCAAGTGAGGCACGTGGGCCACACGTGTGGGTGCGCTGCGACTACCGCCAGCGGAAGATCTTCACCGCCACCACAAAACTGACGAGCCCCCAGGCGCAGACGATCGCGATCGCGGGGCTCACGCGGGTGAGGGACGCGCCGTCGATCATGACGGCGCGCAGCGCGTCATTCAACGCGGTGAGCGGCAGCGCCTTCACGAACGGCTGCATCGCGTCGGGAAAACGGGCGTAGGAGAAGAACGTCCCCGACAAGATCCACATCGGCAGCATCACGAGGTTCATCAATCCGGAGACAGCCTCGACCGTCTTCGCCCGGCTCGCGACGAGCAGCCCCAGTCCCGAAAACGAGAACGCTCCCAGCAGGACGACCGTTGCGAGCCCCAGCAGCGTCCCGTGCACGCCGACGTGAAACACCCACCACCCGAATCCGATCAGCGCGCCGACCTCGAGCACGAGAAATACGAGCCGCGACAGGATGTAACTGAGCAGGTACTCGCTTTTTTTCATTGGGGTCGCGAGGAAGCGCTTCAACAGGCCTTTGGTCCTCGCCTGCACGACCGAGAACCCGACGCCCCACAATCCACTGCCCATCAGGTTCATCCCCAGCAGTCCGGGGATCAAAAAGTCGATGTACCGCGACCCCAGCTCGACGACGCGATCGTCCTGCACCACGAGCGGATCGGTCCGTCCGGAGGAGCGCTGCAGCGCCGCGTCGACCTCGAGACGGGCCAGGTGACTCTCCGTCCGCGTCGAATCGTAGCGATAGGTGAGCGGCGTCCCGGGAATCACGAGTAGCGCGATGCGCCCGGTCCGCAGCGCGGCGCGGGCCTCGGCGCTGTCGAGCACCGCCGCCGCCAGACCCGGGGCGGCGTCGAGCACCCGCGCCGCGACGCTGTCCCCCGCCCCGCGCGCGACACCGACGCGCAGCTCGCCCGGTCCGCGATTCTTGAAGGCGATGCCGAGGGCGAAGGCGAGCACGATGGGAAAGCCGAAGACCCAGAAAATCGCTTCGGGCTCGCGGTAGAACCCGCGCACCCAGGCGAGGGTCAGCTGAACCAGCGAGCGCTCATGCATCGCGGATATGACGGCCGGTGAGCGACACGAACACGTCCTCCAGCGAGGCGTGATGCGTCGTCAGCGACGCCAGCGGGTGGCCACGCCGCTCCAGCACGCTCATCATTGCGGGAAGCGCCTGATGCAGCTCGGTGACGGTGAGCGCATAGACCCCGTCCCGCTGCCGCAGCGCCTGCACGCCGGGCAGCGACCCCAGCTCCGCTTCGAGGCCGGCTCCAGATTCGGCCAGCGTGAATTCCACCACGTGCTCGGCGCCAAGGCTCGCGATCAGATCGCGCGGGGATCCGAGCGCGATCACCTTGCCGTGATCGAGAATGGCGACGCGGTCGCACAACCGCTCCGCTTCTTCCATGTAGTGCGTGGTGAGCAGCACCGTGTTGCCGCGCGCGCGGAAGGTCTCGATCACCTGCCACAGCGCTCGCCGCGACTGTGGATCGAGGCCCGTCGTCGGCTCGTCGAGAAACAACAGGTCGGGCCGATTCACGAGCGCGCACGCCACGGCGAGCCGCTGTTTCTGTCCCCCCGAAAGCTTGCTGTACCACGCGCGGCGCTTCTCGCCCAATTCCACCAGCGCCAGGACCTCCTCGAGCCCTTGCGCTTCCCGGTAAAAGCTCGCGAACAGACGGATCGTTTCTTCTACGGAGAGTTTTTCGGGGAGCTTCGTTTCCTGCAGCTGGATGCCGAGGCGCTCGCGCAACCGCCGGTCCGATGCCCCACCGGTCCAGGATTGCCCCAGCACTTCGACGGTGCCGGCATCGGACGGCGTCAGCCCTTCGAGGATTTCGACGGTCGTGGTCTTCCCAGCCCCGTTCGGACCCAGCAGCCCGAAGCACTCACCCGCCTGCACCACGAGATCCAGCCCGGCGACCGCCGTGACGTCCCCGTAGCGCTTCACCAGCCCGACGCAGCGCACCGCGGGGGGACGCGGTGCCGCGGTCACTGCGCGTCCTTCTTGACCTCGATGGTCTGGGCCTGGATCAGGGCACGGTCGAGCTGGAACGTAATGCTCGCGATCCCGTCCTTGAGCCCGCGGATCTTCATCAGGAGGCCGGTCGAACGGTTAGCCATCGTGGCCAGCCCTCCGGCTAGTTCCGCCACGGTGCCGACGTTCGCCCCTCCCGCCCGTATCCGCATGCGAAACATCTCCCGCGAGATCCGGGAGCAGATCTCCTGCAGGATCTGGGGGCGTGCCGCGCGGTTCGCCTCCAGGTCCCCCACCAGCTTCTTGACCAGATTCACCGTCTTCAGAAACCCGGTGATCTGCTCGACCCGCTGCATCTGAATGGGCGTCAGCTTGGGTTCAGCCATAGGGAGGAAGATATTGCGTATCCCGGGCCATGTAGTAGGATTGGGGAGGTGGTGTGGGAGTAGCGGCACGTGTACGTGGTGACGCGGCGTCCGTCCCTTCAATGGCGCGCACCAAGTATAGTGCGGCACCCCACACCACTTTTTCGCTTCCGGTCCTTACTCCATCGCGTGTGCTCGGTGCGGCTGGGCTCCTCCGGGACGGAGCGAGAGGAACACCGCGACTCCCAGCGGCAATCGACTACCGTACGCGTCACGGAGCGCCCGGGGCACGACGTTGACGGTGCCGCGCATCCCGACGGCGAGCACGATCCCCGACCGATTCCGGAGCGTCCGCGCGTAGCCGGCGGAGATCTCGCCGAGATCGTACACGGCAGTCGTCGCGGGAAGGGCGAGATCGAGCGCTGATTTCTGGACGTACTCGACTCTGCCGAACACCGTGTTTGCACGATCCAGGTCGACACTGCCTTCGAGCAGCGCGCTGTTCGACCAGCGGCTCGCCCCCGTGACGACGTTGGCCCCGTAGATGACGGCGCCCGACCAACGGCTGTTGCCGTCGCCCCCACTGCCCAGCAGAGCTGCGCCGAGTCGGTGCAGCGATGTCCCAGGTTCCAGAGCCTCAGGACTCTTGAGGTACCCATACCACGCGCTCACACTCACTCCAGGCGCGGGGTTGACGCTCGCGCGGCCGGCGTAGGAATCGAGCCGTCGACCGTGGAAATCGAAGTCGGTGCGATGTTCATCCGGCTCGCGGCCGTTGAACAGCGACCCCTCGAGCCTGACCGCACGCGTGTAGAGACCGGCCGTGGCGACGCCGTACGTCACGTGGGTGCCGTCCTGCCAGTGGTGGCCGATCGGCGCGAGCGGATCCCATGACGCGGAGGGGCGATGCGGATACGCGGGCGGCCCGAGCGCCGGCTCTCCGGCCGGTGCAAGGTACGCCGACACTGCCGCCGTCCGGCCGATCGCCCGGTCGAACAGCAGCGCCGTCTCCATGAAAAGGTCGTGGGGATGTTGCCGGTCGTGCAGCGCGACGCCCTGATTGGATTCTCCCGACTGCAACAGCAGCGGGTAGCCGCCGGCACCGACCGTCGCCGGCTCCGCACTGAGCATCACCCGCAGCTCGAGCCGCCCTCCGGCGACGGCATGCGCGAGCGATCCCATTCCCCAGTTGATGACTCTGACTTCGGTCGCGCCGCGTGGGCCGCTCTGCGCGTCGAACAGCAGCGACACGGCGCCGTGCGCCATCGCCGTCCACCCCGCCAACGGGAGGTGAATCGCCTCCATCGGGGCGGCGTCCGGGAGCCACGAGGTCCCCGATCCCAGCCGGTTTTCAGGAATGCCGAGCGGCATGGCGGCCGCTCGCGGCGTCGCGCTCATATCCATCTGCGCCGCGGCCCGGGCGGACGGCACCGCAATCATCAGCACGCCGCAGAGCGCGAGGGTACGACCTCGCATCTCAGCGAACGTCGACAGCCTCCGTCAGTACTCGACCATCGACCAGCGACAGCGGTGACAGCCCGAGCACACGAGCGAGCGTCGGGGCAATGTCCACGGTATTGGCGCGGGCAGCGTAGATGCCGCCGCGGAACCCGGTTCCCCACAGAATCAGCGGCACATGGGCATCGAGGTCGCTCGGCTGCCCGTGTTCAGCGATCTGCAGCCCGCCAGGGAATCCCCAGGCGTTCCACTCGGCCAGTGTAACGACCAGCACGACGCCGGCGTCGGGAGTGACCTCGTGGAGCCAGCGGCGCGCGATCGGGTCGGCGACGGTGTCCGCCGTGGCCAGGGCGGCCGGGGCGTCGACGCGCGCGACTCCCGGCACGGCCCGAATGCGCCGCGCCACCACATCGATGATGCTGTCGGTTCGGTACCCCAGGGCCGCGAGGCGGCCGTTGTCGCGCAGGAACAGAAGCCCGGTGTCGAAATCGAACCAATCCCGCGGCGCGGTGGCGCCGGTGACGTGATCGAGTTGCTGATTCACCGCGCTCACCAGCGTGTCGAGGTTCACGAACTGCGCCTGCAGGTGCCCGTGGAGCCGGGAGACGTCCGGATACGGCGTGACTCCGTGATCGGCGGTGAGGACGATGAGCAGCTTGTCGCGGCCGTAGAGATCGAACAGCCGGTCGAGAAACCACGCGAGGTAACGGTCGAGCCGCAATACTTGATCATGGATCTCACGCGAGTCGGGCCCGAAGGCGTGCCCGATGGCATCCGTAGTGGAAAGGCTGACGGCCAGGAGGTCGGTTACGTCGCCCCGGCCCAGGCGCATCGCATCGGCGCCCGCGAGGGCGAAGGCCAGCGTGAGCGAGTCCATCGACGACACGCCCGGATATACGAGCGCCGCCCGCGCGCTGTCGGTCGGCAGATAATGCGGGAACGACACGCCATGCCCGCCATTCTCCCAGGGCTCACTGTCGGGCTCGGCGTACGCACTGTCGGGCAGCAGCAAGCGATACTCGTGTCCCGCGGCCTTGAACGGAATGCGCAGCGCGTCGAACGCGCGCACCCACGCGGGCAGCGAATCCCGGTAATAGGTGCTGGTGGTGAACAGCCCGGCGTCGTACCAGTAGACCTCCTGCCGTGCCGAGCCGATCGGCAGGATCGCTCCCCGGTCCTTGCGCGACACCGACAACGCGCGGCTCGCCGCCGACGTGGCGTGGAGCCAGTCGAACAGAGCCGTGCCGCGGAATCGCTTGGGCGAAGCGCCCGGGTTCCCGGTCACCAGCAACGTCGTCGACGAATCGATGACGCCGAGCGGGTTGGTGAGGATGCCGGTGTGGGCGGGCCAACGTCCCGAAAGAATCGTCGAGTGTCCCGGCGCTGTCTCGGTGACGCCGTGATCCTGAAACGCGTTGGTGAAAACGGCGCCCGCCTGCAACAGGCGAAAGCCCCCGCTGAGCTGATCGCGCCAGCGCGTCAGGTAATCGGGGCGCAGCTGATCGACTGTGATCACCACGACGAGCTTGGGCTTCACTGGCGCGGGGCCGCCGTGCGATCCGGCGACGGCCACGACGAGGGACAACACGGCCATGTTGGTCATGCTGAAACTTACGACGAACGGGCTACTGCCGGGACCGGCGGTTCATGCCGGACGCGCCAAGAGAGACCCAAGGCAATGGCGACGATGAACGCGGCAATCCAGAACGGGACGCCGTGGCCAAAAGCCTGGTAAATCGAGGTCGCCCCGATGGGTCCGATGACGGCCATGATTCCCCGAAAGGTCTGTTGTACTCCCATGGTGAGTCCCAGTTCGTGCTGCTCGCTGCGTTGGCTCACCAGCGACGATGTCGCCGGGAAGAGGAAGGCATTGCCTCCGGGAACGAGCAGGAGACACACGACGAACACCGAGAAGACCTTCGGGATCGGCAGCAGCAGCAAACCAACGAAGAGCATGGAGGCTCCGACGCGCAGCGTTCGCAATTCGCCGATCGCGCCATTGAGCCAGCCGACTGGACCGATGCGCAACACAAACCCCACGACGCTGAACACGGTGAACACGAACCCGACGTTTTTCTCGGTGAAGCTGAACGTGTCGATCAGGTACAGCGACATCACGCCGATCACGACATTCTGCGCCAGCATCCCGACGGCATAGATCCAGACCATTTCGGAGACGGGGCGACCGGGATGCCGAATCACTTCCCACAGCGCGTGGAGAATCGGACGTTCCTGCGGAACCACAACCCGGCCGCTCGGTGTCGACGCCTTGGGACTCTGGACACGCGACTCGGGCAGCCAGCGCCAGGCGAAAACGACGTTGATGAGGACGAGACCTGCCGCAATGAGTCCCGGTCCCGAAGAGCCCAGGTTACTGGCCAAGGAACCGAGTACGGCACCGATGCTCACGCCCGCACTCGTCGCGGCCGAGAGCCACCCCAGGGCTTTGGCCCGTTCGCTCGGCTCCATCGTATCGGCGACGTACGCCTGCGCGACTCCGGTCGTTCCCCCGCCGAGACCCTGTACCGACCTGCACACGAAGAGCAGCCAGAGGCTGTTCGCGAATCCGAAGATCACGTAGGCGAAGAACGACCCGGCGAGTCCGGCGAGCAATGCCGGGCGGCGTCCATAGCGGTCGGAGACTCGCCCCCAGAGTGGGGACGAAAGCAGTTGCGCGATGGCGAAGGAAGAAAACAACACCCCGATGGTCCAGTCGGGAGCCCCGAAGCGGCGGGCGTATGGCGTGAGCAGCGGAGCGATCATCATCAGACCAATCATGTCGACGAAACAGACCGCGATCAGCACCCACAACCGCTTCATCGCCGCGCTCCGATTCCCAGGACGATCGCGCTCACCACCATCAGCACGACCCCGAACGCCGCGGCGACCCCGATTTCATTCACTCGTAATGCGGCGTTGATCTCCATCGAGATGGGCCGATTGCGATAGGTGTACAGCAGGATGGAAGTCACGAAATCTCCCAGCGCCCCCACGAACGCAAGACTCGCTCCCGCGGCGAGCGCGGGCCGCAGCTGCGGCAGCGTGACGCGCCGCAGCGTTCGCCACGGGCCGGCACCGAGACTCGCCGCCGCTTCTTCGAGCGCCGGATCGAGCTGACGGAATCCCGCGAGGATCGCGCGACCGGTGACCGGCAGCCCCCGCACCAGATAGGCGAGCGGCAGAATGAAGACCGTCCCCACCAGGATCCAGCGCAGTGCCAGCGGCGCCGACACGCTGAACGCCGTGGCGAGCGCCACCGCGAACACTGTCCCCGGCAGCGCCCACGGAATCGCGAGCAGCCCCTCGATCCACCCTCGCATCCGCACGCGCCGCCGCACCACCAGCCAGCCGGCCGCCAGCGCCACGGCGACGGCCCCGGCCGTGCTGGCCAGCGCCATCCAGAAGGAGTTGAGCAACGGTTCCAGTCGCTCGGGCTCGGAGAACAGACGGCGATAGTTGTCGAGCCCGAGCACCGGCGGCAAGGTTTCGGTGGTCCAGGTTGCGTAGGGAACGAGCGACACGAGCAGCAGCGTGAGGTGCGGTAACAGCAGTGCGACCGCCAACCCCCAGCCGGCGAGCGTCGCGACGACGCGCACCAGCGGTCGTCGCAGCACGCGGCGCCGTGGAGCGGCTCCCTTGCCGAGGCCGACGAGGATCGCATCCCCTTCCGTGCGCCGCAGCAGGGCCAGCCCCACGAGCGCCACCAGAGCGAGCGCGATCGTCTCGACCGTCGCGAGCCCCAGCTCGCCGTTCTGCTTCGAGGCGAAGATCTGCGTCGTCATGACGCGAAATCCACCGCCGAAGACGTACGGCGCACTGAACGAGCCGAGCGACGTCATGAACGTGAGCAGCGCGGCGCCGGCGAGCGACGGCCGCAGCAACGGGACGATCACCCCGGTGAACGTGCGCCAGCGGCTCGCTCCGAGTGCCTGGGCCGCCTCGAGCATCGCTCCATCGAGGCGGGCCAGCCCGGCGCGGGTGAAGAGATAGAAGTAGACGTACATCGAGTAGGCGTGCACCAGCAGGATCGCGCCCGCTCCCTGCAGCCGCCACGGCGACTGCGACAGCCCGAGCAACGATTGCAGAAACCGGGCGACGAACCCCGACTCGCCGTAGAGAAAGAGAAACGCGATCACGCCGACGAAGGGCGGCAGCACCGCCGGCAGCGCGACCAGAGCCCCGAGCAGCTTTCGCCCCGGAAACTCGAACCACTCGAACAGCAGGGCGAGCGGCACCCCCACCAGCGCGGCCAGCGCCACGCTCGCCAGCGAGATCCACACACTGGCCCAGAGCGCACTCCATTCGCCGGCATGGGAGGCGAAACTGCGCAGCGCGTCTCCGTGCAAGCCGTCGAGCACCAGCAGCACGATGGGATACAGCACGAGCCAGGTCAGCAGCAGAGCGAGGGCAAGTCCAGCCGGTCCGTTCCGCCCTCGCCGAGTCACGCGGTCGCCTCGGGGAAGCGCAGCGTACGGCCTGCGTCGAGGGACACGCGGTCGCCGACGTGCGCCGCGTCAGGCGGCGCCTCGACTTCGAGCCGCTCTCCGCTGTCGATCGCCACCGTGAAAAACGCCGTGGAGCCGGTGTAGCGCCGCTCCGCCACGATGCCGCGCAACCCATTCGCGCCAAATCGCAGCTGCTCGGGACGCACCAGCACCACTTGCCCCGCGTCGGCGCCGAGGGTCCGGGCGGCGGCTCCACGCAGCACGTTCGAGCGTCCCACGAACGTCCCGACGAAGAGCGTCACCGGCCGTTCGTAGAGATCTTCGGGGGTC
>DASTHG010000432.1:0-10359 GCA_035718325.1 Gemmatimonadales bacterium
GAATCGCCGTGATGGGCGATCGTCACCGGGAGCACCGAGTCGGTTCCCATGAGGAGCATGCGGACCGCGGTATCGCGCGCGAAGCGGCGTGCCAGCAGCGCCACGACGGCCACCGATTGCGCCGGGATCACTCCCGCCACCGGACCCGTCGCCTGACCGCTCGTCGTCTGCCCGGTGCGTTTCGACGCCGACGTGGTCTGCAGCACGGAGCCGCTCGCCGTGACGCTGTAGGTGCCGAACAGGGTGTCTCCAGCGGCATTGTACGCCTCGGCGTCGAAGCGCTGAAACGCGCCGATCGAGTCGAATTGGGTGCGGCTATCGAGCTTCAGACCAATGACCGGGACGACGACCGACATGCTGACGACACGTCCCGACCGCTCGAACCGCTCGCGCCCGACCTCGGCCCCGCCTTGATAGAGGCGATAGAGACCGGAGAACGACGGCGGCTGCTGCGCCGCGGCCCGTGCGCACATCAACAGGAGCAGGACACTAGCTCTTGCGTTGCCGATCATCCTTGCCTCCTCCCGGTCCGCCGCGCAACCGCTTGGCGTCGACGGCCGAACGCCGTAACAAAAACTCGATTTGGCCGTTGAGACTGCGCAGCTCGTCCGACGCCCAGCGCTGCAGCGAGTCGTACAGCTCCGGGTCGATCCGAAGCAGGAACGCGCGTCGCTCCGGCACGCCGGTCACCCGCCTATTGGTACAACGTACCCGTGTTGACGATCGGCTGCGTAGCCTGCTCCGAGCAGAGCACGACCATCAGATTGCTCACCATCGCCGCCTTGCGCTCCTCGTCGAGGCGCACGATCTGCTTCGCGGAAAGCTGGGCCAGCGCCTGCTCGACCATCCCCACCGCTCCGTCGACGATCCGAGCGCGAGCGGCGATCACGGCGCTCGCCTGCTGACGGCGCAACATGACCGTGGCGATCTCCGGCGCGTAGGCGAGGTGCGAAATGCGCGCCTCGAGCACCCGCACTCCCGCCTTGGCAAGCCGCTCCTGGATCTCACCCTTCAGTGTGTCGGCGACCTCGGCGGTGTGACTGGCGAGCGCCATCTGCCCTTCTTCGTGGGCGTCGTAGGGGTACTGATTCGCGAGTCCTCGCAGCGCCGCCTCGCTCTGCACGTGAACGTAATTCTCGTAGTCGTCCACTTCGAACACCGATTCGGCGGTGTCGACCACCTGCCAGACCACGACCGTCCCGATCTCGATCGGGTTGGAAGCGTGATCGTTCACCTTGAGGCGCGCCGTCTCGAAGTTGCGGACCCGCAGCGACACGCGCCGTTTCGTGTACAACGGATTGGCCCACCACAACCCCGCGTCCTTGGTGGTTCCCGTGTAACGGCCGAACAGCTGCAGCACCATGCCGTGGTTCGGTTGCACGACGAAGAACCCACCCCACAGGAATGCCACGAATACCACGCCCAGCGCCCACAGCACGATCATGACCACCTGCGCGGCGCCGATCGCCGCCACGAGCTGCCACACGACGATCCCCGACAGCACCAGGAGCAGCACGATCATCAGCCCACCGGGCCAGACCCGACCCTTCACCTCGCGAATCACCGCCGCACCTCCGAAAAGGAAAAGAACTGAACGGCACTAGCAATATGATATCATATTAATAGCAAGTGTCAACGGTGTGCTAACCTCTTGCTCCCCAAGAGGAACGCCGTCAGGTTGGGACGCATGCTGCAGGCGCTGCTCGCGACGCTCGACCCCAGGCGGGGCGCCCCCTGGCACGGCGGCCCCACACCGATGCAGGCCCTGCGGGGCGTGTCGGCGGCACAGGCGCGCTGGGTCCCCGCCCGACGCCGGCACAGCATCTGGGAGCTCACGCTCCACATCGCCTACTGGGACTACGCGGTGCGCCGCCGCCTCGACCCCGGCGCGCCGCGCGGCTTCCCCCGCTCCCCGACAGACTGGCCCGCGTTGCCCGCACACCCGGACGAACGCGCGTGGGCGCTGGATCGGGCGTTGCTCGCGCGCGAGCATGCCGCGCTGGTCCGAGTGGTGCGGCGCGTGCCGGCGTCACGCTGGAATCGCCGCCTGAGCGGGCACTGGTCGTACGGCGAAACGATCGTCGGGATCGTCGCGCACGAGGTCTATCACACGGGACAGATCCAGCTGGTGAAGCGCCTGTGGAGCGGGCGCGGGCGGCCGTGACGCCGGAGGAGTTCCGGCGCATCGGTCACCGCGTGGTCGACTGGATCGCCGATTATCGCAGCGGGATCGCGTCCCGTCCGGTGCTCGCGCGCAGCACCCCGGGCGACGTCCGGCGGCGACTCCCCGCCGCGCCGCCCGCAACCGGCGAGCCGCTCGACGCCCTGCTCCAGGACCTCGACGAGACGATTCTCCCGGGGCTCACGCACTGGCAACATCCCTCGTTCTTCTCGTACTTCCCCGCCAACGCCACCCTGGCGAGCGTGGTCGGCGACTTCCTCTCAACAGGCCTGGGGGTAATCGGACTCAACTGGCAGGCGAGCCCCGCGCTCACCGAGCTCGAGTTGTTGATGTCCGACTGGATGCGCCAGATGACGGGGCTCTCCGCGCAGTGGCGCGGCGCGATCCACGACACCGCCTCCACGGCGACACTCGTGGCGCTCCTGTGTGCGCGGGAACGGACGACGTCGTTCAGCATGCAACGTGGTGGGCTCCAGGGAGAGCCGCATCCCCTGGTGGTCTATGCATCGTCGGAGAGCCACAGCTCGGTCCTCAAAGCCGCCCTGCTCGCGGGATTTGGCCGTGAGCGCGTGCGCGCGATTCCGGTCGACGGCACGTTCGCGCTCGACGCGCTGGCGCTCCGTAAGTCGCTGGCCGCAGACAAGGCAGAGGGCCTCATCCCCTGCGCCCTCGTCGCGACGACGGGCACGACGAGCTCAACTGCTCTCGACCCGGTGGAAGCAATGGCCGAGCTCGCGAGTGAGTACGGCTGCTGGCTGCACGTCGACGCGGCAATGGCAGGGTCGGCGATGATCCTGCCGGAGTGCCGCTGGATGTGGGCGGGCGTCGAACGCGCCGACTCGATCGTGCTGAACCCGCACAAATGGCTGGGCGCGGTGTTCGACTCCTCCCTCTATTATGTGCGCGAGGTCGAGCATCTCGTACGGGTGATGTCCACGAACCCGAGCTACCTGCGCACCGCCGCCGACGAGACGGCGGTGAACCTGCGGGACTGGAACATCCCGCTCGGCCGCCGCTTTCGTGCACTCAAGCTGTGGGCGTTGATCCGGTCGGAGGGCGTGACGGGGCTCCAGGCCCGGCTGCGGCGGGATCTCGAGAACGCCCAGTGGCTGGCCGCCCAGGTCGATGCGACCCAGGCATGGGAACGCATCGCGCCCGTTCCTCTCCAAACGGTGTGCGTGCGACATCATCCACCGGGCCTTGACGGTGAAGCGCTCGACCGGCATACCCTCGCCTGGCTCGAACGGCTCAACCGGTCCGGTGACGCTTTTCTCAACCCCACGGTCTTGGGTGGACGCTGGACGGTGCGGGTTTCGATCGGTGTGGAAGCGACCGAGCGCACGCACGTGGCGGCGCTGTGGGAGCGGATGCAGGCTATGGCCCGTGAGGTGGAGGCAACATGAGAGTGGCGATCACCGCGGTAACGATGCTCCTGCTGCCGGCCGAAATGCCGGCACAGCAAGCCGTATGGGATTCGGTGGGACGTGTCCTACAATCTTCGGCGGTGCCGGCAGCGGGCTACGTACGGTTCAACTTCCCGCGCCGCGACCTGACGCTGAAGATGGGTGACAATACCGTGTCGCGGCTGGCACTTGGCGCCTGGGCCGGGTTCACAGGCAACGGCAAGCAGGCGATGGTCATGGGCGACCTCGTCGTCACGCTCGCCGAGCTGCTTCCGGTCGAGGCGGCAATCGACTCCCAGCATCTCGCGATCCTGGGCGTCCACAATCACCTCACCGGCGAATCGCCGACGATCATGTACGTGCATTTCCATGGAGACGGATCCGCCGTCGACCTGGCGCGACGGCTCGACCGCGTGCTGGCGAAGACGCTGACGCCGCGCGGCGTCGGAGGACCAGCGACCTCGCCGGTGACCATTGACACCGCCCAGGTGTTCGCCGCGCTGGGAGCCAAGGGCACCGCGAGCGGCGCGGTGGCGCAGGTCGGGTTCGTATTGATCAAGGGCAACGTCGTGATGCGCGGCGACACCATCCCGCCCGCGCTCGCGGCGGGGAGCCCCGTCAACGTGCAGGCGATCGCCCCCGACCGCTATGTGGCGACGGGGGATTTCGCGGTCTTTCAGGATCGCGTGCAACCCGTCATCAGCGCGCTGACCGCGCACGGCATCACGGCGACGGCGGTGCATAACCATCTGCAGAGCGAGAATCCGCCGATCTACTTCATTCATTTCTGGGCCGATGGATCGCCGGGAGCTGTGTTGGCAGGGATCAAGGCGGCGCTCGATGCGGGAAAGGTGCCGTAGCGGAGAAAGCAAACCGGGTCACGTCGCTGCGACGTGACCCGGTGAGAATGTGCACAGCGAGCGGCACCTACGGCCGGCGGCCGCCTCGCATCATGTCCCCCATGTTCTTCTCGGTGTAGCCGGGCGGCGGCGCGAACGCGGCTGCCGGCGGCATGCCACGGTCCACCGCGGTGACCTCGATCGAGCCCTTGGGCTTGCCGTCTTCGAAGGTCGTGGCTTTGAGAATCCCGTAGCCCTGCTGGAGCATCTGACCCACCAGTCCCATGCGCCCCAGCCGGTCCTGAATCCCGCGGCGCTCCTGCTGCCGCATCCCCCCCATCATCCCGCCGAACGGGTTCATGTTGAGCAACCCCATCCCCACGCCTTTGGCGAGGCACACGTCGCCCGACGTGTGCTTGTCGTCGTTACCGACGTAGTGAAACACCTGGCACGAAATGCCGGCGACGACGGACGTTCCCCCCGGGGTGATCGTGGGTTTCGGCTCGTTGGCATCGCCCGCACCCGAATCCGCTCCGTGGCGCTTCATCATGCTCGCCATGCCCGACATCATGCCCGCCATGCCCTGCATCATTTCCTTGGTGATCACGATGTAGGTCTTGTCCTCGCTGCTGACGAAGGTCGTGGTCCCCGCGGCCGAATCGACGATCAACTGGCCGGCCTTCCCATCCTCGCCCACGAACTGCACGGCGTAGTGGCCGGGTTTCGTCGCGATCGTCATGTTGTTCGTCTTGCCGCTCTCGTCGTGAATCGTATAGTGCGCGGTCCCGGCGAAGGCCTGGGCTCGAGCTTGCCGGACCGCGCCCAGCGCCATCCCGATCGCACAGAGACCCGCGATTGCTGCACGTCGCATCGCTTCCCCCTTACGTTGAAATCCGCGGACGCTACACTCTTCTATTGTGCAACAGACGGCGTTTCCTCCCACCACTGAGCTGCACGCCGCGGCGCTGCTGGCGGCGATCACACTGGGGCTCGCACTCGTCTGCGGGTTACTCTACACCCGCTACCGCAAACCCTATCTCGGGTGGTGGGCAGTCGCCTGGATCCTCTATCTCCTGCGCGTCGGTGCAATCGCCAGCTTCCTCGTCACGCACCAATGGATCTGGTTGTATTGGCATCAGGTGATGACCGGCTGGGTCGCGCTGGCGCTGCTCTGGGCCGCGTTGCTCTTCTCCTATCAACTCGAGTGGCGCCCGCACTATGCCCTGGCGCTGCTGTTCCCGCCGGTCTGGTCGTACGTTGCAATTTATCAACTCGATAACTTCCTGCTGGCCTCAGGGCCAGCGGTCCTGTTTCTCAGTCTTGTAACACTGTGGACCGGTTGGGCCTTTTTCCGGTATTATCGTCGCATTCGTGCCACAGGGGCGGCGCTGTTGTCGGGCGCGTTCTTGTTGTGGGGTCTCCATCACCTCGATTATCCGTTTCTCCGCGCGCGTGGCGCCTGGAGTCCGTGGGGTTACTACCTCGATAGCCTGTTCCTTTTCGCAACCGGGTGCGCGATCCTGGTGCTGGTGCAGGACGAGCTGCGCCGCGGCGTCGCGGCGCTCTCAGCGCTGTCGGGAGATCTGCAGCCGCGCGGGGACGCGAGCGACGGGTTGGGCACGCTGCTCGCCCGCCCGCTCGCGCTCCCGGCAGTGCGTGGCAGCGCGATGATCGCGCCCGACGGTGACACGCTGCGCTGCCTCGCGGGGGCCGGAGCCTGCGCCGGGTGGGAGACGACGCCGCTGCCGCCACGCGCCGCCCGCGCCGCCGCGGACGCTATCGCATCGGGCCATCCCGCCGTGGTGCGCGACTGGCCCGATCCACACGATCCTCGGCGCGGCTTCCCGTATGCCGTCCTGCTCCCGATATGGCGCGGGGAACGGGTGACCGACGCCCTGCTGCTGGTTGGCGATGCCCGCGATCCCTTCACCGCGCTCGATGAAACGTTCCTGCGGGCCCTGGGCAGCCAGATCGGCGCGGCACTAGAGCACGCCGATCTCTATCGGCGACTCGCCGCCCGCACCGCCGAGCTGGCGCGCGTCTCGACGGGCATCGTGGAGCAACAGGAAGCCGAACGGCGCCGCCTCTCGCTCGAGCTGCACGATGAAACGGCGCAGGTGCTCGCGGCCGTGCGGCTGCAGCTCGGGCTCCTCGCCGAGCAGCTGGAGCCTGCTCTCGCCACCCGCGTCGTGCAGACGATGGAACTGATCGACTCCGGCATCCAGGGTGTGCGCAAGGTCACGGAGCAGCTGCGGCCGTCGCTGCTCGACGACCTCGGCCTCGTCCCGGCGCTGCGTTCGCTGACCGATGCGTTTGCGGTCCGCTCCGGGCTCGCCATCACATTCAACGCGCCGGAGACGCTGCCGCCGCTCGCTCCCGACGTCGAGCTGGCACTGTTCCGCGCCGCGCAGGAGGGACTGGCGAACGTCGCGCGCCATGCGGAGGCGCGGACCGTCGCCGTGCGCCTCGCGAACGGGAGCGGCGAGCTCAGTCTCGAAGTGTCGGACGATGGCCGTGGGCTTCCCAGGGGCTTCGATGCGGCGCGCGACGGGCATCTGGGGCTCGCGGGAATCCGCGAGCGCATGGGCGCGCTGGGAGGCACGACGCGCATCAGCGGCCCGCTCGGGGCCGGCGTCCTCTTACGTGTGACGATTCCGGTCCTGCGCCCGGGAACGGGGCGTGCGTGAACGCCCCACTCAAGGTCCTCGTAGTAGACGACCACTCCGTCGTGCGCGAAGGATTGCGCCGCGTACTCGAGGAGGGCTCTGGCGGGGACCTGCGCGTCGTGGCGGAAGCCGCGAACGGCGCCGAAGCGGTCGAGTGCGCGGTCCGAGAGCAGCCGGACGTGGTGCTGCTCGACCTCACGATGCCCGGTCCCGGCGGGAGCGGCCTTGCGGTGGTGCGGACGCTGCGCGAGCGAGCCCCTGCGGCGCGCGTTCTGATCCTCAGCGTCCACGACGATCGGGAATACGTGCTCGAGAGCGTGCGCGCCGGGGCCCACGGCTATCTCCGCAAGGATTCGAGCCCTGCCGAGATCCGCCAGGCGATTCACGCGGTCTGTGCCGGGGATTCCTTCTTTAGTCCCCCGGTGGCGCGCCACCTGGCCGCGGCAGTCCAGGGGGGGACGCAGAGTCCCACCGGGAGCTTCGCGGCGCTCACGGCGCGGGAACGGGACGTGCTGATCGGGGTGGCGAGCGGCCGCACCAACCGCGAGACCGCCGCGGAGCTGGGAATCAGCGTCCGCACGGTGGAGACGCACCGCGACAGCCTGATGCGCAAGCTGGGCATCCACACTGTCGCCGAGCTGACCCGGTACGCGCTCGAGCACCGGCTGATCGCGGACCGCGCGACGGACTCGTGACGTGGCACGATGCTTCGAGTCGTGTTTCGGACGCCACTACGACTGAGGATTGCGCGCAACACCTGTCAGGGACCGGAGAGCTAGACTCTCGCGCGCGCGCAGGCAGATTTCCGAACATGGAAGAGGTCCGCCAGTCCGATGCTCCCGCTCCGACGACGCCGGCGCCACGCCGGTCGCGCAGCGGCCCCGTAGTCCAACCGCGACTCGTCGAGCTCGGCGAAGGAAGCAGACGACCGCTGCGTTTCAGTCTCGAAGGCAAGACCGCGATCGTGACCGGCGCCGGACTCGGCATCGGGCGCAGCATTGCATGGATCCTGGCCGAGCATTGCGCGAAGGTCATGGTGCTCGACCTGGACGGCGGACCGGCGGAAGAAGCGGCGGCGGGCATTCGCGCGTCGGGGGGCGCGGCACACGCGTTCGTCTGCGATGTCACCGACGAAGCGCAGGTGCGCCGCACCTTCGATGCGATCGCCGCCGACCACGGTGGGATCCATCTGCTCGTCAACAACGCCGGCGTCACCCATGTCGGGACGGTCGAATCGACGACGTCCGAGACGCTCGACCGGCTGTATCGCGTCAATGTGCGCGGCATGTTCCACTGCCTCCAGGCCGCGATCAAGCACATGATCACCGCCGGTGGGGGCGCGATCGTCAACATGGGCGCGATCGCGTCGCTCGTCGGAGAAGAAGAGCGCTTCGCCTACGGCATGTCGAAAGGCGCCGTGCTCGCGATGACCAAGTCGGTGGCAGTGGACTACGTGAAGCGCGGCATCCGGTGCAACTGCGTCTGCCCGTCCCGCATTCATACGCCGTTCGTGGACGGCTTCCTGGCGCGCAATTATCCCGGGCGGGAGGCCGAAATGTTCGCCAAGCTGTCGGCGTACCAGCCGATGGGACGGATGGGGAAGCCGATTGAAGTCGCGGCGCTGGTGCTGTACCTGCTCAGCGACGAAGCGGCGTTCGTCACCGGTCAGGCGGTCCCGCTGGACGGCGGCGTGCTGCGGTAAAGCAGCAGCCGGTAGGACTTGTACTTCTTAAAGTTCGCGCCGTTGCGCCGTCCGCTGAAGTGCTTGTCCTCGTAGCGTTTCATGCTCTTCTTGAATTTCCACTTCACGAGTTTCATCACCCAGGGATGCTTCGCTTCGAGCCGCGAGAGGATCAGCTGGTAGGCCGGCTGGATCGCGTCGCGGTAGGCGGCGTCGAGCAGGTCGAACGTCGGCGCGATGCCGTCGGTCATGTCGAGGTCTTTCGTGGGGGCGAGCGGAAAGCGCGCGACGGTATCGCGGAAACGGGGCAGCTCGTGCCCGCCGCCGATCGGGCTCTTCCCCTCGGCGGGGACGCGAAAAATGTCCGTGATCAGGACGTGGCCGCCGGGGTGGAGCAGCGAGAGCGCCTTGGTGAACGCCTCCTCGAGCGGGATGAAGAGCAGGCTCTCGCTGAAGAGAATGAGGTCGTAGCGGCGGTCGGTCTGCAGGTCCTGAAACCGCGTTTCGAAGATGTCGCCGCGCCCGCGCAGTACCTGTTTGGCGACATCCGTGAGCACACCGTTGGGGGAGACGCAGTCGACGCTGAGTCCGCGGTCGAGCAACTTGCGCGCCGTGTTCCCCGCCCCGCAACCCACGTCCAGCACCGATTGCACGCCGGCCGGGATATGCGACATCAGAAAGTCGGTGTAGTGCGCCTGCGCCTGCGCCAGGTTCTGCGGCTCGGGGGCCAACCCGGCGGGCCAGTACCCGTAGTGCAGATCCTGCATGCGGAGAAAGTGATGCCCGATCACGAAACCGAGGGCCAGTCCGAACTCACTCGACGGCAGATTGCCGTTGGTGGGAATCGTGGGCGCGGGAGCGGGCGTTGTTGCGGGGGCGACGGCCGTATGTCCTCCTGGTTGCCCCAAACCTACCCGGCTTGCCGGACGGCGCGAAAGGCGCTCCCTCAGCGCATTCCACGATCAGCGCCTGCCGTCCGGCAGCCTGCCGCTTTCGGTGGTGCAGTGGCTGATGCTCGGTGATTCGACCGCCGCCGAACAGATCTCCCGGTGAGCAGGGTTGCCCCGCTGCACGACTCGGGTGAGACTTCAGCGCGAGCCGCCCTTTCCACTTCGGAGGTCAGGCGCCTCTGTGCATTACCTTTCTCGCCTCTTGGCGCATCTCGCCTGGGCCGACGACCGCGTCCTCGCCGCGCTGCGTAGCGCCACCAACCCCGACCCGTCCTGCCGCGAGCTGTTCGCCCACGTGCTCGCTGCCGAGCATGTGTGGTTGGCGCGGTTGAAGGGAGAGACGCCGACGCACCCGGTGTGGCCCGACTTGTCGCTGGAGCAGTGCGCGGCGCTGGTCGGGGCGAACCAACGCGCCTTCGCGGGTTACCTGGATGCGCTGACGCCGGAGAGCCTGTCGCGCGGTGTCACGTATGTGAACAGCGCCGGACGTGCGTTTACGTCGAGCGTCGAAGACATCCTGCTGCACGTGAGCCTGCACGGCTCGTATCATCGCGGACAGATCGCGTGGGCGCTGCGCAGAGGCGGCAGCGTGCCGATGGCGACCGATTATATCGCATTCGTGCGTGGCGCACCGGCCG
>DASTHG010000433.1:0-8299 GCA_035718325.1 Gemmatimonadales bacterium
TCGCAGCGGCACGCGCATCGTGCGGAAGTAGTCGGCCGTCACCTGCCGGTGCAGCAGCGAGGCGTTGAAATTGCCGCCCGACGCGCCTGCGATGCTGAAGGCGCTGCTCCACCCCGGTTGCGTGAGCGGCAGCCGGGTCACGGCGGCGACATCGGTGACCCCTGGGAACCCGCGCACCCGCTCGAGCAGTTGGTCGAAGAATTGGCGGATCGGCGCTCCATCCGCGTAGCGGTTGCCCGGAAGCTCGATCGACGCGGTGAGCACGTTCGTCGGATCGAAACCGGGATCGACCGCCTGGAGCTTCGCGTAACTGCGCACCAGGAGCCCGGCCGCGACCGAGAGCGCCAGCGCGATCGCCACCTCGGCGACGGCGAGCCGGGCGCCCCAGCGACGGACCTGCACGCCGGCGCTCGCGCCCCGGCTACTCGTCGCCAGGGCGTCGCCGGGGGCGCGCTGGCTCGCCCACAGCGCCGGCGCGATCCCGAACAGGATGCCGCAGCCGAGCGAGACCGCCACGACGTAAAGTGTCACTCGCCAATCGAGCGTGATGGTGTCCACCGGGAGGAGCGAACCGTCGGGCGGCAGCAGCACGGTCAGGACGCGCGTGCCCATCCAGCCGAGTCCCAGGCCGGCCGCGCCGCCGATGAGGGACAGCACCAGACTCTCGGCGAAGGCCTGCCGCACGAGCCGCGAGCGGCCGGCCCCGAGTGCCGCACGAATCGCGATCTCCCGGCTGCGACCGGCGGCCCGGATCAGCGCGAGGCTCGCGACGTTCGCACAGGCGATCAGCAACAGCAAACTCACGGCGCCGAGCAGCACCAGCAGGGGTAACCGGGTATCGCCGGCGAGGAAGCGGTGCAGCGGTTGCAGCTCCGCTTCCATGATGCGATTGGTCTCGGGATACTCGGACTTCAGCTGCTCCGCGACGGCGCCGAGCTGGGCGTTCGCCCCTGCCACCGTGACCCCTGGTTGCAGCCGGGCGATCACCCGCAGCCAATGCGCCCGGCGGAACGACCGGTCTGCCGCATCCGCCTTCGTCCACCCGATGGGGATCCAGAGATCGACGTCCGGCGTCGGAAAAGCAAAACCGCGCGGGGCGATCCCCACGACCGTCGCCGGCCGGCCATCCACGGGAATCGTGTGACCGACGATCCCCTGGTCGCGCCCCAACGCCCGCCACAGGCGGTCGCTGATCACGATGCGGGGCGAGCCGGTGCTCCACGTGTCGGCATCCGTGAACCCTTCGCCGCGCTCGAGAGTGACACCCAGGACGGAGAAGAAGTTGCCTGTTACCCGTGCGAGGGGGACCAGGCGGGGCGCGCCGTCGACCATGAGCGTCGCGTTCAAGCTGAAGTGCGCGTACGCCATGGCGTCCTGAAATGCGGCGACGCGCGCACGCCAATCGAGGTAGTTCGCTGGTGCGGCGTCGGACATGTGCCAGAGGAAATCGCGGTTGTTCTCCCCGATCATGACCAGCCGATCGGGTTGGCGAAACGGCAGCGGGCGTACCAGGACTGCGTTCACCGCCGAGTAGATCGCCGTGTCGGCGCCGATCGCGAGTGCCAGCGTGAGGATCGCCGCCGCAGTGAGCGCCGGCGTCCGGGCCAGGGCGCGGAAGGAATGGCGCGTGTCGGCGGCGAGATCCGAGAGCCAGCGGGTGCCCCGTCCATCGCGATGCGCCTCGCGCAGGCTCTGCACGCTGCCGAACGCCAGCACTGCTTGGCGGCGCGCCTCGGCGGGGGGCATCCCTCCCGCGATGTTCCGCTCGGTTTCCAGCTCAATGTGGTGGGCGATCTCGTCGTCGAGCGCGCGATTTAAGCGCGCGGAACGGAGCACCGACGCCAGGGCGTACCGCAGCTTGCTGAGCACGCGAACTCCTTCAGGTCGTCTGCAGGACCCACGTGACGGCAGTGACGTATTGCTGCCACGCGGCGGTTTCGCTGCGCAGCAGGCGCTGCCCCTTCGGGGTGAGATGGTAGAAGCGGGCGCGACGGTTGTTGTCGGTCGCGCGCCATGCGGCGTCGATCGACCCGCTGCGTTCCAGGCGTTGCAGCGCGAGGTACAGGGAACCCTGGTTGATGCGCAGCGTGCCGCGCGAGAACTGCTCGATCTTCTGGGCGATGCCCCAGCCGTGCATCGGCTCGAGAGCGAGGGTCTTCAACACCAGCAGGTCGAGGGTGCCACGCAGCACGTCGGGTTGGTCGGCCGCCATCGTCTCCTCCCGGAATCCAGTAGAAGGATGGCAGCGATCGGATAGACCGTCAAGGCACGGGAGACCGGCTTCACACACGACTCTGGCACGACGCTGACATCGCGATCTGACGGGACGGCGCCGCGGCCGGTAGGCTAGGTGGGTGAAGCAATTTCTGCTGGGCGTCGCGGCGACGCTCGTGGTGCTGGTGGTCGGTGCCCTCGCCTACTTGCTGCTCGGCTTTGCGGAGGTCCGCGGCGATCAGCCCGTCACGGGGCTCGAGCGCACGGTGATGCGCGCCGCCGTGCACGCCTCGGTGCGACGCCACGCGCCCAACGACTCCGACCCCGTCTCACCCACCGATGCCAACCTGATCGCCGGCGGTCGGGCATATCTCAATCAGTGCGCGGGCTGTCACGGAGCACCAGGGAGGGACCATGGGCCCGACGCCTTGACTCCCGCTCCCCCGCACCTCCCCACGGAGGGCAGTGAATACACGGAGGCGCAGATCTTCTGGGTGGCCAAGCATGGCATCCGGCGCACCGGCATGTTCGCCAACGGCGTGTGGGAGGCAGACTCGGTGCTCTGGCCGATCGCGACGTTCATCAAACACATCAAGGACTTGCCGCCCGCGGTGCGGGAATCCCTGGCGGTGCGTCCGAAACACTAGCCCGGAGATCGTGGCAACCGGCACACACCCAGGCCGAACGCCACGGCCGCGACACCCACTCCCGCCATGAAGATGAGCCAATGAAATGACGGCGGCTCGCGTCCAGCGAGTGCCAACCGGTAGTCGAGCATGAAGGAGAGCAGCACGATCACCCCGCCGCTGATGGCGAGCCCCCACACCCAGGGGGTGAACCGCAGCACGGCGCCCTTCCCTTTCATCAGCAGCAGCCACAACGATCCCAGCACGAGGCCGAGACTGATGATCACGGGCGCCAGGACGGGTGCCGTCCAGGGCACCGGGATCAGGAACAGGATGTCCCACGAGAGGACCGAAGCCGGCCAGCCGATCAACACGCGCAGCCAGATGTAATAGAAGATGTCCCAGACGCCGAAGGCGCAGCTGAACCAGAGAAACCGTTCCCAGGTATCGCCGCCCGCCAAAGCGCCGACCGCAAGCAGCATGACGATCGTGGCGGCCTCCCGGAACGCTTCCACCACGGGGATCGCGCTGACGCCGGCGGTCGGCGTCGAGACGGTCGGGTCGCCCGGGGCGAGGATGTGCCGCAGATACACCACCACGGCGGCCTCGACGAAGGCCATGGCAATCGCGTAGACGACCACCCACAGCGTCGCTCGTTTCATGGATCAAGAATAGTGTGTCGCAATTGTGACGTCCGGGGCGCAGAAGCGCCCTAGGCAGAATCGCCTGGAGCGGTGACCTTGTGTGGGTCTATCTGGAGGCCAGGGGGCCTTGTCCGCGGAAGGGTCCGAGCAGCGGCAACGGGAAGTCTTGCGTCAGGCGAGCGTCGCCCTGCAGGGCCGTGTGGTCACCCTGTGGGCGGTCTCGTCGCACGCTGCAGTCGTTCCCGTGTTGTCGAGCCACGTGAGCGCCGCACCGATCACGACGACGCTCGACGTCGACGGCACGCTGCGGCGCTGGGGCGCCTACATCATCGAAGGCAGCCAGTGGGTGGGGTGTCGCCTCGACGACGCCGGGCGCTGGTGCGTGGCGCCGGTGCGGACGCACCCCGCGGCGCCGCCACCCTCGGGGGTGGAGCGACGCAGCCGAGAGCGCATCACCCTCGAGCTCGCCGGGCTGTGCCTGGGGCTCGTGGAGCGATCGCCGACCGCCGCATCGCGGCGTCTGCCCCAGGCAGAGGCGCTCATCGAGCTGGCTCGGCACCCGAGCGTCGTGGCCCACGAAGTCGCGGGCCCCCTCACGGCGACGTTGTTCGCCATCGAGTCCTGCCGCGAGACCGTCCAGAAGGCGGAGTCACTGGATGCGGCATCCCGCGCGGAGCTGCTCGGCGGCCTCGCGGCGATCGGTGACGGGTGCGAGCGCGCTGTTGCGTACCTGCGCTCGGTACAGGATCGCGCACGCGGGGCGCTGGCCCGTTCCGAGCGTTTCGATGCCGTCGTGGTGCTGCAATCCTGCGTCACGCTGGAGCGACCGCTCGCGCAAAAACGCGGCGTGACGCTGCGCTGGGAGCGCGGCGTGAGCGACGTCTACCTTCAAGGCGACCCGAACGCGCTCTACCGCATTCTCACGAACCTGATCCACAACGCGGTCGATGCCTCCACTGGGCAACAGGGAACTGTGACCGTCCGCGTGGAACAGGACGGGGCGGCACTGCGCCTCACGGTGCGCGATCAGGGCGCGGGGATCGCCTCGGCGCACCTCGATCGGATCTTCGAGCCGGGGTTCACCACCAAACCGCTCGGCGCGGGATCGGGCATGGGCCTCGTGGTGGTGCGCGAAACCACGCGGCACATGTTCGGAGGAGAAGTCACCGTTGAGTCGACGTTCGGGAAGGGGACAGTGTTCACCGTCACCCTGCCGATCCCGCAGCAACGCGTCTCATGACGTCATTGAGCAAGCACGCCCGCATCGCCGGGCTCCTCTACGTCGTGGCCTCGGCGGTCGGCGTCGTGCGTCTCATGTACGTCCCGAAGGCCCTGATCGTGTCCGGAAACGCCAGCGTCACGGCCGCCAATATCGCCGCGCACGAGTCGCTGTTTCGGATCGGGATCGTGTGCAATCTCCTGGGGGCGGTGCTGTGGCTCTTCGTGCCCCTGGCCCTCTACCGGCTACTCCGGGGCGTGGACCAAACGCTGGCCGCGCTCATGGTGCTGCTCGGCAGCGTCATGCAGGTGCCGCTCTTTTTCGTCAACACGGCGAGCGACATGGCCACGCTGTTGTTCGCGCGCGGCGGCGACCTCGTGGCCGCGTTCAACCAACCGCAGCGTGACGCGTTCGTGCGAGTGTTCCTCGAGCTACATCACTCCATCGAGCTGGCCAACGCGATCTTCTGGGGTTTGTGGCTCATTCCCTTCGGGATGCTGGTCTATCGGTCGCGCTTCTTCCCGCGCTTCCTCGGCGTATGGGTGATCGCCGCATGCTTCGGGTGGTTGGCGTTCAGCCTGACCGGCTTCCTGCTCCCGGCCTATGAGGACAAGGCCTTCACCTATGGCCAACCGCTGATGATCGGAGAGCTCGTCATGATGCTCTGGCTTGTGGTCATGGGCGCGAGAGAGCCGACCTAAGGAGGTACCATGGCCATGCGCATCGCACTGATCCCTGCCCTGTGCGCGGTACTCGGATGCGGCAGCTCCTCACCCACATACACCCCGATGGGCGGCAACTCCTGCATCCCAACGTCTACCCAGGTCTGCATGATGAACAGGATGTTCAGCCCGGCGAACCTCACCATCGGTCACGGGACGACGGTCACCTGGATGAACGGCGATAACGTCAACCACACAGTCGGCAACGCGACCGGGTCGACCGACACCTATACGAGCGGCTTCATTGCGCCGGGTGGAACGTTCAGCCACACGTTTGCGACCGCGGGGACATTCGCGTACTACTGCGGGATCCATGGGGCCGACGGCAATCCACCGACGGGGATGCACGGGACGATTACAGTGAATTGATCGGCCCGGGCAATACCGGCTATCACATCTTCATGCCTTGAGACGACGGCGGGACCAGCCCCTTCAGTCTGAGATAGACGACGACGTTGCCATAGTGTTCCCACGTGTGCCACAGGTTCCAGTTCAGCATCCCGAACCGGGTCCGTTGCTGCCCAGCGACCATCGCGGTTCCAGCGGAATCGGTGATGGCGTCATAGACGGCGTCGCAGTATGCAAACGCACTCTTGAGCGCGGCGACGAGGTCGGCCTTCGTGGACAGCGAGTGCTCGATCGCCTGGTAGGCGGCCTGACGGGTCTCTCCCTTGGCGGGCGCGCACAGGTTGTACTGGTCATCGGCGACGTGAGCCACCTGCTGGCCGAAGCTGCGCACGTCGGGGGACGGCTTGAAGCCGTAGTCGGCCTCCGGCATCTCCTCCGCCGCCCGGATGAAATAGTCGCGGACCGTGCGGTAATCGGCGCGCAGCTCGGCACTCAAGCCGCTTTGTCCCCACGCACGGGCTCCGCCGCCGGAGATCACTAACAGCAGCACCAAACCACAGCATCGGTTCATGCGAAGCTCCCAAGAATCACAGCCTTTACAGCCGCGCGGGCCAGGGCCTCGTTCACCGTCGCCCCTTCCGCTTCGACCACCCGGCCGCTCGAGTGCTCCAGGACGACCCGACCAACGCCTGGTTGAGACCATTTCGAGCCGGTGCCTCGCTCCGGGCGCCAGATCCACCCGCGCCGGCTGAGCTCATACTGCACGTTCAGCGAAGCACCCATACCCTCGGCAAAATAGGCGCATTGCGCCCACGGCTTTCCCGGTTCGCGACAGACGATATCCGTCTCTCGTGTCCGGATGTTCTCGCGCTCCTCGACTTCGAGGTTGAACAGGTGGCGCGCGATCAATGCGTCCAGCTGTCGACCCTTGGCGGTGTCGGGATTGGGGCGGTCGATGTTTCCCGATGGTCGCATTCGTTGCCTGCCCGAGGTCAGCGAGAGGTCGTTGAAAGTCCCTGCGGGAGCAAAGCATAACCCCTCCCCAAAGGCTTGCGCCAAGTCAGCAGGGTGCTTGCAGAGATTAGGTTGTCCGTGCAGTCTCCGAACCCACCACTCGTTCACGGAGCTCCGGAGATGAATGTGAGGCTGCAGAGGCTCGATGCTGCGCTCATCTCTGTCCTGTCCTTGCTGGGGGCAGCTTCGGTGACTGCCCAGCAGGCCGCCGCGCCCTACGACGTGATCGTCCGCTACGGCGGCATCGTCGACGGCACCGGCTCCCCCTGGTATCGCGCCGACATCGCCGTGCGGGACGGCCACATCGCGGCGATCGGAGCGCTGGAAAGGGATTCAGCCCGAGTGGTCATCGATGCGCACGGCATGGTCGTGGCGCCGGGGTTCATCGACATGCTGGGCCAATCGGAGCTCACGATCCTGGTCGATCCCCGCCTGCCATCGAAGATCTTCCAGGGCATCACCACGGAGATCACGGGCGAGGGTGAATCCGTCGCGCCAACCGACAGCGCGATCCTGTCGGAAAACGCCGCGGGATATCGCCACCTGGGGCTCGACGTCGACTGGCGCACCCTCGCCCAGTACTTCGCCCGGCTGGAGAAGCAGGGATTGGGAATCAACCTGGGTACCTATGTCGGCGCAGCCACGGTGCGCGAAATGGTGCTGGGCTACGGCGACGTCACCCCGACCCCCGCCCAGCTCGACTCGATGCAGCGTCTGGTCGCCGCCGCGATGCGCGAGGGGGCGCTCGGGCTCTCGACCGCGCTCGAATACCCGCCCGCGCCCTACGCCAAGACCGACGAGCTCATCGCACTGGCCCGCACCGCTCGACAGTACGGCGGCATCTATGCAACGCACATGCGCAACGAGGGATTCGCCGAGCCGGCCGCGCTCGACGAGACGTTCCGGATCGCGCGCGAAGCGAGCATCCCGGTGGAGATCTTCCACTTCAAGGTGAGCGGCCGGGCCAACTTCGGCTCGATGCCGAAGATCGTGGCACAGGTCGAAGCCGCGCGGCGCAGCGGGCTCGACGTCACCGCCGACACCTACGCCTACACGGCGTGGATGAACGGTCTGTCGGCGTTCGTGCCGCCCTGGGCCCACGACGGCGGCACCGCTCGCCTGATCGCGCGCCTGCAGGATCGCCCCACCCGCGCGCGGATGCGGCGCGACATGCTGACGCCGTCGACCTCCTGGGATAACGAGTGGCAGGAGATCCAGGGCCCGCACGACGTGCTGATCGGCGTCGTCCTCAATGCGGCGCTGCGCTCGCTCCAGGGGAAGCGGCTCGACGAGATCGCCGCGGCGTGGCACGAAGACGCGATCGACGCCCTGTTCGACTTGCTCGTCAAGGACAGCGCCCAGACCGAGGTCGCCGTGTTTGGGATGGCGGAGCCGGACGTCCGGCTGGCGTTGCGCCAGCCGTGGGTATCGGTGGGAACCGATTACTCCGGCACGTCGCCGGACGGCATCCTCGGCGCCGAGCGCCCGCACCCGCGCGCGTATGGCACCTTT
>DASTHG010000434.1:0-6311 GCA_035718325.1 Gemmatimonadales bacterium
GACGGCTTGGTGCGCGCCTTGTGCCGGCCCCAGGTCGGGTCGAAGCACTGCGCGTATTGCGCGTCGGTGCCGCTGGAGTAGACGTTGTCACCGAGCGTGAACACGGTGCCCGGGATGACGTCGAGCAGCTTCGCCGTCGCCTCGTCGTTGTCGTTGCCGCAATCGGAGATGTCGCCAGCGCCGACGAACACGACGCCTCCGGTCGACGACACGATCGACACGGCAGCCGTATCGGCATACTTGCCGCTGGTATCGACGGCGATCACCTGGAACGAGCCGGCGGTCTGGCCGGCGGTATAGAGCCCTGCGGCCGTGATCGACCCGCCGGTCGCGGAGTAGTTGACCGCGACGGCGATCGAGTCACCGGCGCCGGTCTTGCCGTAGGCCGAGAACTGCTGCGTGCCACCGGGGGTCAGGACGGCGGAACCCGGATTCAGGATCACCTGAGCGAGCGTCGGCGGTCCGGCGGCGGTGACGGTGACGGCCGACGTATCCGCGAACAGGCCGCTCGTGTCCTTGGCGATGACCTGGTACGACCCGGCGGTCGTGCCGGCGGTGTAGGTTCCCGACGACGTGATCGCTCCGCCCGTCGCGGAATACTTGACCGGGATCGCGGCGGAGTCGCCGTTACTCATCCGGCCATAGGCCGCGAACTTCTGTGTCTTGCCGGCGACCACCGTCGCGGACGATGGGGTGAGGATCACCGCGGCCAACACCGGTGGCCCCGCCACCGTGACGGTCACGGTCGCCGTATCCGCGAGCGTGCCCCCGTGCTCGGTGGCGACGACGTCGAAACTCCCCGCGACGACTCCCGCGGTGAACAGGCCGGTCGAGGTGACATCACCGCCCGTGGCCGAGAAGTCCACGGACACGCCCATGCTGTCGCCGGCGCTGTCGCGTCCATAGGCGGAGAACTGTTGCTTCGCCCCGGCGGCAAGCGTGGCGGTCTTGGGACTCACTACCACCTGCGTGACGGTGGGCGGATTGTTGAGGTTGGTGCCTTGATCGTTATTGGAACAGGCGACGATGATGATCAGCGAAGCGAGTGAAGCCAGGAGCAGGCGCACGTGCTGGCGCCCGACCGCAAGCTGACGGTGCATTGGACCCCCCTTCACACAGCCGTGAAAACAGAGCGGGCCGCTGACGGTCGACCCGAAGTCGATCCGCTGGCGGCCCGGCCGGCATGGCGGAGGAGATCCCGCGACAGCCCCGGAGCTCTGCGTCATCGTCTTTCGACGACTTTGCTCTGAGCAGCGATCTATGGATTACACGGCATGCTCCCACCGGCGCGGGATTGGTCCATCGTCGTCAGCCGCCGCCGGTGCGGAGTGATTCGCCGGAAACACAGCGAATCCGCCCGTTGTCCCTCGGCGTACCCGCCAGAGATTACTCGGGTTCCACGAATTTGCGACGACGTTCCCATACCGACAAATGCGCAGTTGGTGCGTGACGAGCGTCACGCGGCGTCGGGTCGGAGACTAATTGTGCGGAAGCAAAGACTACGGATGCGGAACGATGCGGTACACGCTTCCGGAGAGCGACGTGATGTACAGCTCGCCACGCGCGTCTTCGCCGAACGAACTCAAGCCTCCGCTCACGGCGAGCAACGGCCAGTCGCGATTCTCCGTCGCGGCACCAGCGACGTATCGAAACGATCGCACCCAGCCGCTGCAGTAATCGCCATACAAGTAGACGCCGGAGAGCGCGGGGATCTTCGTCCCGCGGTAGACGTAGCCGCCCGTGACCGCGCAACCGTCGGAGTGGCCGTACTCGATCTGCGGCAGCGTGAGGCCGGTCATGTTGCAGCTCGACGCGCCGTAGCAGTGATTGCCTTCCATGACGTTCCAGCCATAGTTCACCCCGGCCGGGCTGCCGGCTGCAAGCACGTCGACTTCCTCGTACAGATTCTGGCCCACATCGCCGATATAGAGATCCCCCGTCGTGCGGTCGAACGAGAAGCGCCACGGGTTCCGCAAGCCGTACAGCCAGATCTCACCCCGCTCCCCCGCGTGCCCGACGAACGGGTTGTCGGCGGGCACGGCATACGGCGACCCGCCATCGACGTCGAGCCGCAGGATCTTCGCGAGTAGCGTATCGCGGTTCTGCCCGTTGCCTGAGGGGTCACCGCCAAAGCCTCCGTCCCCGAGGCCGGCGTACAGTTTCCCGTCGGGGCCAAACCGGAGCAGACCGCCGTTATGGTTGTCGTAGGTCTCGTGGAACACCGAGAGGATCGTGTCTCCGGTGGTGGAATCGGCGACATTGGGGTTCGCCGACACGGTGTAGCGCACGATGCGGATATCGCCGGCGGGATTCGTGTAGTAGACGAAGAGATGCCCGTTGGACGCATAGCCTGGATGGAACGCGAGGCTCAACAACCCACGCTCTCCGCCAAACCCGATGTGGCCCGTAAGATCGAGAAACGGCGTGGGGAGCAGGGAGTCGTGCCGCACGACGCGGATCGCCCCCGACTGCTCCACCACGAACAATCGCGTCGTATCACCCACAGGAGTGGTGACGAAATCGGGATAGGAAAGACCGGAGGTGACGAGCTGCAGTGCGGCGCTGTCGCCCGGCCCCGGCCCGGGACCCGGGCCGCTCGCCCTCTCCCCATGGCACGCGCCCGCCAGGACGACCACGCCGGCCACGCGCACCACGATCCCCGCTCCGCCGAGTCTCATCGTTGTCCCTCTCCCTCGCCGCGGGCCTCCCCGAGCTCGACCTCCACGCCTTCGCGGCGCAATCTCCCTAGCATCCTCGCCTCCACGCGGGCCGTGACCTCCACCACACCGTCCACGTGCACTTCCCCCAGGACGTGGCTCTCCCGGTGTAATTCCGCGAGCAACCGCCCATCGCCGATCGGCACGCGCACCCGGGCAACCGGCCGCAGCGCCTCGGCCGAGGTCCGGAGAACGGAGCGCAGCGCCTGCACCTCCGGCGCCCGGCCCCCGCTCCCTCCCGCGCTCGTCAGAACGGCGTGCGGGAAGCGCTCGCGCACCTGCGCCAGCAACGCACCCGGATCGCCGACCAGGTCGGCCTTGTTGAAGACGTGGATGACCCGCTTGCGGTCGGGCGAGCGTCCGCCGTTGGGGGAGGCGTACAGACCCATCTCGTCGAGCACCAACTCCACCACGTCCACCTGCTCCTCCCAGGCGGGGTGGGCAACGTCGATGACGTGCAGCAGCAGGTCGGCCGCCCGCGCTTCTTCGAGCGTGGCCCGGAACGACGCCACGAGATGATGCGGCAACTTCCGGATAAACCCGACCGTGTCGGTCATGCGGAAGCGGTAGCCGTCGCCGACGTCGACCTCGCGCGTCAGGGTGTCGAGCGTCGCGAACAAGCGGTCCTCCACGAATACGTCGGTGCCCGAGAGCGCCCGCAGCAGACTCGACTTGCCGGCGTTGGTGTAGCCGATCAGCGCCGCGGTCGGCTGCTCGCGGCGACCCTGCCGCTGGTTGGCGCGGTGCTCGGCGACGTCTTCGAGCCGGCGCCGCAGCACCGAGATCTTGCGGCGGATCACGCGCCGGTCGGTTTCGAGCTGGGTTTCGCCCGGTCCCCGGAGACCGATGCCGCCGCGGATGCGCGAGAGGTGGGTCCACATGCGGGTGAGACGCGGCAGCAGGTACTCGAGCTGCGCGAGCTCCACCTGCATCTTCGCCTCGGCGCTGCGCGCCCGGGTCGCGAAGATGTCGAGAATCACCTCTGAGCGGTCCATCACCCGGACGCCCGTGGCCTTTTCGAGGTTGACACCCTGCACCGGGGAGAGCGGCTCGTCGAACAGCATCAACGATGCTCCCGACTGGCGCAACAGGCCTTCGAGCTCCTCCACCTTGCCGGGGCCGAGATAGAGATTGGGGGTCGGAGCTTCGATGCGTTGCACCAGCTGGCCGACGACGTCGGCGCCCGCGGTATCGGCAAGGCGCGCCAGCTCGGTGAGGTGCTCGTCGATGTGCAGCGAGTCCGCGGAACCCTTGCGGGGCGCGCCGATCAGGTAGGCCCGTTCGATCGGCGGCTGGATGTCGATCAACTGACGGATGGCCGGCTCCCCCGCCTACTGAATCAGCCGGCGCAACGGCACGTCTCCGCTGCCATGGACCTGGACGCGACGGTCGCCCAACGGAGTTCCGAGATACGCCGTCCCCGTCAGGCCGAACCGGATCGCCTGGCGGGCGAGCAGCGCACGCGCCCCGGCTCCAACCCCAGCCCATTCGAACCGCACCGGAACGGTGACCAGCGTGTGCTGCTGGGATGGCAGCTCCAGCGGCGTCTCGAGCAGCGCGTCACCGAAGTGGGTGTTTTCGAGGTCGACCCCCAGCTCCAGCCGCGTGGAGCGCAGCCGGTAGTCGTTGGGATTGTACACATCGAGGGCGAGGTTGAGCGTGCCGCCGGACAACCCGATGCCGGTGATTTGGATCTCCTTGAGCTGCACCTCAGGCTCGGCGAAATGCAGCGCGCTCCCGAGCGTCTTGCACCCCGCGAGCGCGGCCACGACGCACACGCCGGCGATCCAGCGTCTCATGGGCCCGCTCCGGGCACCGAGGCGTCGCGTTTCAAACGTTGCCACCACTCGATACGCTCCTTGACGGTCTTTTCATACCCGCTGTCGGTCGGGTCGTACCAACGCATCCCCCGCAGCGCATCCGGAAGGTACTCCTGCGCGGCGTAGGCGTCCGTATAGTCATGCGCATAGCGGTATCCGTCGCCATATCCCAGCTCCTTCATCAGCCCGGTCGGCGCGTTCCGGATGTGCAGCGGTACGGCCTCCGCCGGATACTCGTTGGCGGCCGCCGTGGCGTCGCCGAAGGCCCGGTACACCCGGTTCGATTTGGGAGCGGTCGCGAGGTAGACGGTCGCCTGGGCCAGCGCGAGCTCGCCTTCCGGGGAGCCGAGAAAGTGATAGGCGTCCTTGGCGGCGAGCGTCACGGTCAGAGCGCGCGGATCGGCGAGACCGACGTCCTCGCTCGCAATGCGCACGAGGCGGCGGGCGACGTACAACGGGTCCTCGCCCCCGACGAGCATGCGTGCCAGCCAATACAGCGCCCCGTCGACATCGCTGCCGCGCACCGCCTTGTGCAGAGCCGAGATGAGATTGTAGTGCTCTTCGCCGCCCTTGTCGTAGCGGGCGAAGCGCTTTTGCAAGGCATCGGCGATAACCGCGGCGGACAGGGACTCACGCTCGCCACCCTTCCCGACGACGTACTCGACCGCCGCTTCGAGCGCCTGCAGCGCGCGGCGTGCGTCGCCATCCGCCTCGCGCACCAGGAGCGCCAAGGCGTCGTCGTTGATCTCGACCCCCAAGCGACCGAGGCCGCGATCCCGGTCCGCCAGCGCTCGGCGCACCAGCGTCGTGAGATGTTCAGGCGTCAGGGGCTGCAGGACGAAGACGCGGCACCGCGACAACAGCGCGCCGGTAAGCTCGAAGCTCGGGTTCTCGGTCGTCGCACCGATCAACGTCACGACGCCGTTCTCGACCCAAGGCAGGAAGGCGTCCTGCTGCGCGCGGTTGAAGCGGTGGATCTCGTCACAGAAGAGAATGGTCCCCTGCCCCTGGAACTTGCGCCGCTCATCCGCCTCGTGGATGATCTCGCGCACGCGCGCCACACCCTCGGTGACGGCCGAGAACGGATCGAAATGCCGCTCCGTGTAATTGGCGATGATGCGTGCCAAGGTCGTCTTGCCCGATCCTGGCGGGCCCCAGAAAATGCAGGACCCGACGTCGCCGCGACGGATCAGCTCCCCCAGCGCCTTCCCTGGTCCGAGTAACTCCTCCTGGCCGAGAAACTCATCCAGCGTGCGAGGGCGCATCCGCGCCGCCAGCGGCTCCGCGGAGCCCTGAAACAGCGTCGGTTCCGTCACGTCAGGGACGCCACGAAAAGACGCGTCAGGCAAAAGGTGCCTGCCCCGGCGAAGAAGGCGACCGGCAGGCGCCAGCCCGACTTGCCTTGAAACTCGGGGACGAGGTTCGACGCTGCGACGTACAGGGTGACGCCTCCCGACAGGGCGAGCCCGTGGCTCACGAGGAATCCGAGGTGATCGGTCAACAGCACCCCGCCCACCGTCGCAATCCCGAGGAGGCCGGCCGCTTCGATCGCCGCCCGCGCCGGGCGCCCACCCGCGAGCATCAAGCTCGCAATCGTGACGCCCTCCGGGAGCTTATGCAGTGCGATCGCCACGAAGACCAGCAGTCCGAGCTCTCGTCCCACGAGAAACGCGCTGGCTATCGCGACACCGTCGAAGAACGTGTGCAGCAGCAGCCCCACCAGTGCCGAGCTCCCCGCTACCGCGTTGACCGAGTGCGTCTCTTCACCGAAATG